>CAMLLE010000006.1 GCA_946480555.1 uncultured Verrucomicrobia subdivision 3 bacterium | reverse complement strand
CGAATCTGCAACTGCTCCGGAACGTTCGCACGTGTCCGAAGCGCTCGTGCTGCCCGAATTGCTCGCACCGGCGGGCGATTGGGAATGCGCCAAGGCAGCCGTCGAAAACGGCGCGGACGCGATTTACTTCGGCCTGGACAAGTTCAACGCTCGCATGCGGGCGCAGAATTTCACCGAAGCGGACCTGCCGAAGTTGATGGAGTTTCTGCACCGCCGGGGCGTGCGCGGCTACGTGACGATGAACACGCTCGTGTTCGAAAACGAACTTGCCGACGCCGGGAAATACCTGCGTTCGATCATCGCTGCCGGAGTGGATGCCGCGATCGTGCAGGACGTCGGCATTTGCCGGTTGATCCGCCAGCTGTCTCCCGATTTCCCAATTCACGCATCCACGCAGATGACCATCACAAGTCCGGCGGGCGTGGAGTTCGCCCGGGAACTGGGCTGCGAACTCGTGGTGCTCGCACGCGAATGTTCGATCACGGAGATCGAAAAAATCCAAAACAGCTTCGAAGTTGAGCTTCGAGCTTCCCAAGAGGGAGAAGCGACCAACTCGAAATCCAAAACCCGAAACCCAAAACTCCCGTTGGAAGTGTTCGTCCACGGCGCGCTTTGCGTGGCCTATTCCGGCCAATGCCTGACGAGCGAAGCCTTGGGCGGGCGTTCCGCAAATCGCGGCGAATGCGCGCAGGCCTGCCGCATGCCTTACGAGCTGATTTCCGATGGCACGCAGGTTTCGCTCGGCGACCGTAAATACCTGTTGAGTCCCCAGGATTTGTCCGGCCTGGAAGTGCTGCCCAAACTCGTGCGCGCGGGAGTGGCCTCGTTGAAGATCGAAGGACGGCTGAAAGCCCCGGAATACGTTGCCAACATCACGCGCGTTTACCGGAAGGCGCTGGAGGATTTGCGATTTACGAATGACGATTCGCGCGCTTCTGAACTCCGCACCGCTCCAATCGACAATCGTAAATCGGCAATCGCAAATCCAAAATACTCCCTCGAGATGTCCTTCAGCCGCGGGCTTTACACCGGCTGGTTTGAAGGCATCAACAATCAGCAACTCGTTCACGCGCGATTTGGAAAGAAGCGCGGCGTTTACCTGGGCGAAGTGAAGCGCGTGCTGCGCGAGGGCGTGGTGCTGAAGCTCGAGGCGCCGTTGAAGGCGGGCGATGGAATTGTCTTCGACGCCGGCAAACCAGAGGAACGCGAGGAAGGCGGCCGCGTTTACGAGGTTCGTAACACAAAGTCCGACGCGCGAAATCTGAAATCCGATTGCGGAAACGCAGAAGTCGAACTGCGGTTCGGCCATGGCGATGTGAACTTCACGCGCGTTCACGTGGGCGACAAGGTTTGGAAAACGAACGATCCGGAGCTGGACCGTCAATTGCGCCAGACCTTCGCAGGTGAAGCGCCGAAGTTCCAACGGCCGGTCACGATGGAAACTCACGGAGTTGCGGGCAAGCCGCTGACGCTGATCGCTCGCGACGAGATGGGACATGTGGCCCGCAGCGAATCTTCGATGCCGCTGACACCCGCGGAGAACCAGCCGCTCAGCACGGAGCGTTTGCGCGATCAACTGGGACGCCTGGGCGGAACGCCTTTCAAATTGGGGGTGCTTGAGAATTTTCTCAGTGGCGATCTGATGCTGCCGGTGAGCGAACTCAACCGGATTCGACGCGAGGTTGTCGCCGAACTGGAGCGCCAGCGCGCGCAACCGAAACGGTGGAGATTGAATGAGGTTGCCGTGAAAAAGGGGAGCGCAACCGTCCCGGTTGCACCAGCCGGCGTCCCGCCGGCTGGCTCAGAGGCGCGAAGGGAACGGTCAGGCAATGCGCCGTCTTCAGCGGAAACAGAATTCGGCGGGACGCCGAATTCCACAGGCGGGACGCCCGTGCTCCCCAAACGGGACGCGGAACTCATCGTGCTCGTTCGCAATCTGGCGCAGCTGGAAACGGCTGTGACTTGCGGTGTTCGCATCGTTTACTGCGACTTTGAAAATCCGAAGAAATATCGCGACGCCGTGACGCTCTTTCACACCGCGCACAGCTGCGAATCCGCAATCCGCAATCCGCAATCCGCAATTTTCGTCGCGCCGCCGCGCATCTTCAAACCGGGCGAGGATTGGATTCTGGAACAGGTCCGCTCGTCCAATGCCGACGGCTACCTGGTTCGGAACTACGATCATCTCCGCTTCTTTGCCAACGACCGCCGCGTCGGCGATTTCTCGTTCAACGTGGCGAATCATCTTTCCGCCGATTACTTTCGCAGCCGCTTCGGCCTGGAACGCGTCACGGCGTCTTACGACCTGAACTTTCAGCAGCTGGACGCCTTGCTGCGCGCCACGCCGGCAGAATGGCTTGAAGTCACGATTCACCAGCACATGCCGATGTTTCACATGGAGCACTGCGTCTTCTGCGCATTCCTTTCGAGCGGCACGGATTACCGGAACTGCGGCCGGCCCTGCGATCACCACGACGTGAAGCTGCGCGATCGTGTCGGGGCCGAGCATCCGCTCAAGGCCGACGTCGGCTGCCGCAACACGGTTTTCAACGCGCTGGCGCAGACCGGCGCCGAATACGTGGACAAAATGCTCGCGGCTGGCTTGCGGAATTTCCGGATCGAGTTTCTGAATGAAACTCCCGCGCAGGTGAAGCTGGCAATCGCGAAGTATCGGCAGCTGTTGCGCGGTGAGATTTCCGGAACTCAGCTCTGGCGCGAGTTGAAGCTGATGAATCAGCTCGGCGTCACGCGCGGGCAGATGGGCAAAGGGGAGTTTCAAGTTTGAAGTTTCAAGCGAAGCCAGCGGGCGAAAGTCTGTCCTCGTAGCGGCGTCTCTGGAGAGCGCCGCCATCTTCACCTCCCTGCGTAAACCAGCCGATTTGCTGCCCCCATTCGCCCGGCTTGCTACCAATCGTTGAAACCGCTTTCATCCAGCACGGTGAACCAAACCATTGCGCCAGCGAAAATCGAGCCCGGCCGCGTCAGCGTCATCATTCCGACGCTGAACGTGGAGGCGTTGCTGGAGAACTGCCTGGGCTCTATTGCGCGACAGACTTATTCGCGTGAGCAGATTGAAATCATCCTGGCCGATGCGCATTCGAAGGATCGCACCCGCGAGATCGCTGCGCGCTTCAATGCCATTGTCCTCGATGACAACGGCAAGAACATGGAGGAAGGCAAACGGCTCGCCCTCGGTCACGCAACCGGCGAGTTCATCGTGTTCATGGATGCCGACAACGAATTGACGCATGCGGATTACCTTCGGCTCGCGATCGACGGATTGCGCGCGAATCCGCAGGCGCTCGGTGTCGAAGCTTATTATCCCGCGTCGGAGCGGATGACTTCCTTCTGCGCTTACATCACGCACCTGCTGCACATCAGCGATCCCGTCTGCTGGTTCATGAGTCAGGAACCACGGCTGCTCGCGTGCGCGGGTGAAGTTGAGCGCTGGACGCTGCCGGGCGAATCAGCCGCGTATCCGCTGGGTGCGAATGGCTTTGTGTTTCGCCGAGCGGATCTGGATTCCGTTGGCGCAGGCGAGCACTTTCAAGACACGCATGTGGCCGTTCGCCTGATGCAGCAGGGGAAACGCGAATGGCTGCGGATCGCTGGCCGCGGCGTGCATCATTATTACGTGCCGACGCTGTGGGGTTTTGTGAAAAAGCGTCGCCGCTCCACCGTCCATTTCCTGAACGTGCAGGAGGAAGCGCCGTTGAACTGGATGCGGCAGAAACCGCGTTTCCCACTCTGGCTTGCCGCGCTGTATTGCGTCACCGTCGCTGGCCCGCTCTGGCATTCGCTGGCGGGCATTGCGCGCGATCGCGACATCCGCTGGCTCTGGCATGCGCCCGCTTGCTTCGGTGCCGTAATCGGGAACATCTGGGGATTCATCACCTACAAGCGCCATCGCAAAGACAAGAAGCTCATCGCGAAATTGCAGGTGAAGCAGACGATCAAGAAGAAGCTTTGAATCCCGTATGAACCGGGCTGAGCAAGACGCGCCGGGCGCCACATACACATTGGCTCGCCTGCGAATCAGCATCGTTACGGTTTGCTGTAGTCTTCCCGGGGAACGGAGATCAATGACTTCGCCGCTTGCCCTGCGGCCTACGTCCAAAGGCGGATCGACGGCTTTCAACTGGCTTCGTACGCTGCGGGCAATTCGGAGACAAACACATGAATCCAGCTTTGCAGTCCAAACCAGAACCGGGCAGGTACCAGCCCGCTTCGCGGCGGCCAATCGCTGATGCGTTTCGCCGCACCGCGCACTGGGCTGTGCAGCTTTGCATCCGCTTCAACATTCATCCGGATGCAATCTCGTATTTCTCCATCGTCGCAGCCGCGCTGGCCGCCATCTGCTTCTGGAAAGCCGTCGCGCATCCCTGGCTGCTGATTGCCGGCCCGGCGTTCTGCTACCTGCGGCTCTGGTGCAACATGCTCGATGGCATGGTTGCGCTGGCTTCCGGCAAGGCGAGCTGGCGCGGTGAAATTCTCAACGATCTGCCCGATCGCATTTCAGATGTTCTGATTTTTGCCGGCGTCGCGCATAGCGGCTTGAATTCATCGCTCAGCGGATATTGGGTCGCGATCATGGCGGTGTTGACGGCTTACGTCGGGCTGTTCGGCCAGGCTGTCTCGGTGCAGCGCGAGTTCAGCGGCATCATGTCGAAACCGTGGCGCATGGTGACGCTGCATCTGGGCGCGTGGATCACGCTCGTGCTGCTCTGGCTGGACCGGGGCATTCGCTGGGGCGGGCTCACGATCCTGGATTGGACTTGCCTGGTGATCGTGGCGGGTTGCGTGCAAACGATCTGCCTCCGCCTGAGCCGGATCATGAAAGCCCTGCAGTTGAAATCGGCGGCCAAACTTCAACAGCCATGACACCTCAAGCTGCCCTGCAAAGCGAAGTCTTCCGCGCCTACTTTTTCATCGTGATGGGCGTGCTCGGCGTGGCGGGACTTGCACTTGCGTTCTTGAAGTTCGCGCTCAAGAAGGACGTGAACTCCATCTGGCTCACGTATCGGAGCTGGCTGATCATGGCGCCGCTGATCTTTGGCAGCGTCTTCGCAGGCCGTGTCACGGTGATCGTTTTCTTCTGTTTGCTGGCGGCGCTGGGTTTCAAGGAATTCGCCCGCGCGACCGGGCTGTATCGCGATTGGTGGGCGACAGGCGCCGTTTACCTTGGGATCGTCGCCGTGGGAATCGCCTGCCTGATGCGCCAACCGCAGGGCGAAGAAGCTGGCAACGGCTGGTATTTGTTGTTTCTCGCGCTTCCGGTTTACGCGGTGGCGTTGATTTTCCTGATTCCCATCGCGCGCAACGAAGTGAAAGGGCAGCTGCAGACGGTATCGCTCGCCATTGTCGGGTTCATCTACATCGGCTGGATGTTCGGGCACCTGCCCTTTCTGGCGAACGCCAAACATGCCTACGGTTATTTGCTCTACGTGCTGTTCGCGACCGAAATCAACGATGTCGCTGCTTTCACCTTTGGAAAGCTATTCGGCAAGAGGCAGCTTCGCAGCAACATCAGCCCAAAGAAAACTTGGGCCGGCTCCATCGGCGCCCTGGCCGTTTCCCTGACGCTGCCTTGGTTGCTTCACTTTTCGTTTCCGCATTTCGGAACGACAGAACTGATCCTGGCCGGATTGATCGTTGGCATTGGCGGACAGATCGGCGACCTGGCAATCAGCGTCATCAAGCGCGACATCGGCATCAAAGACATGGGCGCAAACATTCCCGGACACGGCGGCATTCTGGACCGCATCGACAGCCTCATTTACGTGGCGCCGCTGTTCTTCCACATGGCCGGCTATTTCCATCCGCTGCGCTGACCGCGCATTTCAAACAATGTCCGCGCAAGAAATTTCGATTCCGAGCGCACCGCCCAGCCGTGCGATCGTGCGCGAGAAATTTGCGGCAATTCACTGACCGTTCGCCATGCAAACCTGGCAATACGAACCCGTCGCGGACTTGGACAAATCGCTCGCCGATCGGCTGCGCGCGTTTCCGCGCGAACCGGATTTGACCGTCTATGCGGCGCGATCGCTGGCGGCGCTGGCGATCCGCAGCTGGCTGCTCGTTTACCATCGGTTCGAAATTTTCGGCGCGGAGCATTTGCCGGAGACTGGATCCTTCGTGCTGGCGGCCAATCACAGCAGCCATCTCGATACGCTTTGCCTGCTTGGCGCGCTGCCTTTGCGAAAACTGCATCGCGCGTTTCCCGCCGCGGCACAGGACTATTTCTTCGTCAACATTCCCCGGCTGACCCTGGCCGCGGTGGTGGTGAACGCCCTGCCGTTCGGACGTCAAACGCACATCCGCCAAAGCCTCGAACTTTGCCGCCATCTGCTCGCGAATCCCGGCAACGTGCTGATTTTGTTTCCCGAGGGAACACGCACAACGACAGGCTCGCTTGGCACTTTCAAACCCGGCATCGGCTTGCTGGTGGCCGGAACGCCGCTGCCCGTTGTTCCCTGTTACCTGGATGGCGCATTCTCCGCCTGGCCGAAAGGCTCGATCCTGCCGCGCCCGCGCAAGCTTCGGTTGAAAATCGGAAAGCCTCTGAGCTTTGAAGCTTTGCCCGCCGGCCGCGATGGCGCGGATCGGGTTTGCCAGCAGTTGCGCGAAGCGGTTGCCGCCCTTTCTTTATGAAATCCACCGAACACCGGTTCAAGTCTTTCGATGGCGCGGAATTGTTTTATCGCATCTGGCCCGCGGCAAAGCCCGGCGGGAAAGCGCTCATGTTGTTCCATCGCGGCCACGAACACTCGGCGCGCTGTGTCTGGATTGTTTGAACTCTTTCCCGCGAACGAGCCGGTGCTGAATTCGCTGCGCGGCCTGGCGGATGCGATGGATCCGGAAGGCTATCTGATTTATACGAATCAACCCTGGCATCCACAGGTGGAATTCATCGCGCGCGTGCTGCGCAATCGCGAAGGCAAGCCGTGGATTATGCGCCGCCGCACACAGGCGGAGATGGACCAACTCGTCGCCGCGACGGGCTTTTGCAAAGTGCGGCAGGAAATTGATGAGTGCGGAATTTTCTCCGTGTCACTCGCAAAGAAAACGACCCGGAGGGATCAGGCTGTTCAGATTTCGCAGAGCGTCTGCGAGCAGGCTCTCACTTGAATTCACGGTCTCATTCAGACGGAATCGCGTCATCAAAAGCGCCGCTGGGCGGTCGGTGCTTCACCGGTTTCGCGTAACGATGAACGGATGTCAGCCTTTTCCGGCGTGACCCGACAGTTGTTTTCTGGCAGCGTCCGCGCCGAACGTTGGCCAAGCCATCAAGAGCGTCCTTATGCACCAGCAACTGCCTTTCGAAGTCCTGGAGTTCGATCAACTCCTGCGCAAACCCAACAGCGATGCCTCCGGCTTCGCCAGCTTCTTCACCGCCGGCGAAGTGCTCGTCACGCGTGTGCCGGCGCGGCTGGATGTCATGGGCGGCATTGCGGATTACTCCGGCGCGAACGTGTGCGAAGCCGTGCTCGGCCGCGGGGTTCTCATCGCCCTGCAGGCGCACACCGATCGCACCTTGCGCATCCGCACCATGCAGGGCGGCATGAAGGCGCTGCCCATTGAGACACGTGTGCCGCTCGATTATTTTCGCTCCGGAGACGGCCTGGCCAATTACAGTGAAGTCCGCGCGCTCTGCCAGGCCAATCCGCTGGCAAACTGGGCTTCCTACATCGTGGGCAGCATCTTCACTTTGCTAAAGGAGGAATCGGTGAAGCTCCCGTATGGCTTCAATCTGCTCCTGCTCAGCGCGGTGCCGATGAATGTCGGCATTGGCAGCTCCGCAGCGGTGGAGATAGGAACGATCACCTGCCTGGACGCGTATCTCGGATTGAACCTTTCGCCGGCACGGATTGCGCGGCTGGGCCAGATGGCTGAGAACCACGTGGTGGGGGCACCGTGCGGCATCATGGATCAAACGGCAATCACGAGCGGGCGCGAAGGTTGTCTTACGCACATCCTCTGCCGTCCCGGTGAAGTAAAGGGCGAAGTGCAGATTCCGCCCGGTACCGGCTTTGTCGGCATCAATTCCATGGTGCGCCACTCGGTTGCTGGCAGTCCCTACAGCGACACTCGCGTCGGCGCATTCATGGGCAAGAAGATCATCAATGACATCCGGGCTCGAACCGGACGCGGCCCGATTGATTATTTGACCGAGCTTTCCGTGGCCGACCTCCAGCAATACGCCACAGGCATTCCAGAAGAAGTCGTTGGATCCGCTTTCCTCGCGGAACACAAGACGCATGATGACCCCGTCACGAAGATTTCGCCGGATGCCATCTACCGCGTTGCCGGCCCAACCCGCCATCCTGTGGAGGAGAACGAGCGCGTGCTGAAATTCATGGACGCATTACGGACCGCCAAGACCGGTGACGAACAGGCGCTCATCACGGCGGGCGATTGCATGTATGGCGCGCACCAGAGCTATCGCGACAACTGCCATCTCTCAACGGATGAAGTGGATTTCCTGGTGGACGCCGTGCGGCATCGCGGAGCAAAGCAGGGTCTTTACGGGGCGAAAATCACCGGCGGCGGAACGGGCGGAACGGTGGCGGTGTTCGGGAAGATTGAGGCGCTCAAGAAGCACATCCCCGAAATCGCAAATGAATATTCGCGACGCATTGGATCGATGCCTGATATCTTTGAAGGCACTTCACCCGGCGCGATCGAGTTCGGCGCACGACGATATCAATTCGGCGCTGCAGGCTGGCAGGCATCAGTGGAGAAGGGTCACCTGGAACAATGAACCGTCCATATTCAGGCCGCATTCGCTGGTGGAATGGCAAGCGTTGCCTGTTTTGAAAATGAAACCTTCAGCTTCCTCCCCCGTTCGCAAGGCAGTCATCCCCATCGCGGGACTGGGCACGCGGCACTTTCCCGCTTCGCATGCAGTGAAGAAGGAACTGTTTCCGGTAGTGGGACCGGACGGCATCGCACGCGCGTTGTTTCATTACCATCTGCTGGAACTCGAGGCGGCGGGGATTGAAGAGATTTGCATCATCGTTCAGCGGGGCGAAGACGAAATGGTGCGCGCGTACTTGAAGGGGCCGGATGACGCATACCTGAAACGCCTGGCGAAGTATCCGGCGCTGCTCAAGGAGGCGGAGCAGATGCGCCGCTTTTCCCAGCGCGTCAGCTTCGCGGTGCAGCATCAGCAGGAAGGCTACGGCCATGCGGTGTTTCAGACCAAGACCTTCGCCGCGGGCGAAATGGTTCTGCTGGGATTGGGCGATCACCTGTTTCGCGGCAATCCCGTTTCGCCTTATCGCGAGCTGGCAGAGATGGCAGCGGCAGCGGGCGGCAGGAGCGTTTCAGCCGTGAACCGGATTTCTGCCGGGCAGTTGAAAGGCTACGGAACCATCGCCGGAAAACGCCTCGCGGAGAATCCGCGTTTGATCGACGTCTCGTTGATCATCGAAAAGCCGGCCGTGGAGGTCGCGCAGGAGAAGTTGCACGTGAACGAACTTCCCGCCGGAACGTGGCTGGGATGGTTCGGCATGCACCTGCTCGCGCCTTCCATTTACGAAATCCTGGAGGAAATGATCCGCAACGAGGTGCGTGATGGCGGCGAATTTCAACTGACGCGCGCACAGGAAATCCAGCGCCAGCGCTTCGGATATCTGGCTCTGGAGATGACCGATGCGAAGCGATTCGATTTCGGTGTGCCGGACGATTTTGTGCAAAGCGTGCAGGAGTTCAGGAAGTGAACTTCCGCGGCAGCTGCCGGCCGCCAGCCAGGGCTGCACGCTGTTAAAAGCACAACTGCCCGCCGGGATCTTCGCGTCAGAACTCGCAGCCTACCGAAAGGCCGAAGGTGATTCCCTTCGTGTAACTGCGCAGCAAAACGGTGTCACCGCTGGGCCAATGTTGAACCACCTGATGTTCCGGATTGAGCAGGTTCTTGGCGGTGAACCGGACATCCCAGTTCTTCCCGAGCCGCTGCCGGATGAACAGGTTCAGCTCCGGCGCCGGCTGCGCATATTCATCCGGTTTTCCATAGCCGATGAGCACAAGGTTCTCACCCACAACTCCGCCGGAGAGAGTCACGGTCGTTCTCGTCTGCTCCAGTTCCCAAGTCAGATCGCCATTCAGGATGAAGTCGGGCTGGTTGTACAACGGACGCGATTCCGAACGATCGCCCCAAAGGTCGCGCCGGACCGTCTTGAAATCGCCGGTTAAAGGAACCTCTGAGGTGATGTAGGCACCATTCACCCCGACAGTGAACGGTTTGAGACCTTTCCAGATGCGATCCAGCCCGACGCGCGCCTCGCCTTCAAATCCCAGCACGTCGGCCTTCTCGAAATTGAGATACGTGACCTGTTTGTTGTCTGTGTTGATTCCGGCAAGTTCGATGGGCGCGGTGAGTGTTTTTGCGAATCCGGAAACGGACACGATTTCTCCCGGACGTGGATACCAGGACAGGCGCAGGTCGTAGTTCTCGCTTTCAGAAATGCTCAGGCCAGGATTGCCGATCACTTCACGGGACTGCGTCACGTCATACATGGGAACGAATGCAATCTCACGGTAGGTGGGCCGAACAATGGTTTGCGACCACGCCGCGCGAAGATCGATGTTCTCCCGGATTTGAAACTTCGCGGAGAGCGACGGCAGCAGGTCGCCCTGCTTGATCTGGCCCGATGGCAGGGGCGTGTTCAGCTGGGTTTGATTAACCCCGGAGATGGACAGGTCCGTGGTTTCGTATCTTGCACCGCCGACCAGCTGCAACCAATCCAGCGCGGCCCAGTCCGCCATCAGGTACACGGCTTCGACATCCTGCTTTCCGGCGTAAGTCAGGTTGTGTTGAAAGTTTCGGTAACGGACGAACTGCAGGTTCTCCGGATCCGTCCAGATGTTTGGATCGCCTTCATCAATGAACGGGTGCCGTCCCCGACGCTCCCGCGTCATTTGAAAGCCGCGCTGCGCGAAGTCGCGCTCCGACTGGCTGAGGGCGACGCCGCCTTTGATCGCGTTATCACCGGAGTTGTAGGAAGGCAGCGGCACGGTGAGATCCAGCCGCAGGTTCAGATTTTCCTCGGTGAGTTCCCGCCAGTATCGCGTGGGTGCTCCAGGAGGGGAACCGGACACGTCAGGATTGTTGAATCCTTCTTCGGCGAGAAACTGAAAAATGCGGAAGTCTGGATCCGCCTGACTGGTCGTGGCCTTCGCCGCTCCCCAATCCAGCCGCACGCCGTTCAAGTCGGGAACTTCGTGCCCGCCCGCAAGCTGCAAATATTGCAGGTTGCGCTCGGTCCAATGCAGTACCGACTGGTCCATATACGTCACTCCCGCCGTGCTGTTCGGATCGAGCCCTTGAAGCCGTTGCGCCTTGTCTTCGGCGGCCTGAATGTTCACGAAGTTGAACTTCAATTCGTGATGCTCGTTCAGTTCAAGCGCGAGGCTCACCAGTCCGCCCCATTGATATTCAATTGTTCCGCGCCGCTCCGTCTTGTCCTCCACCGGCTCGGATGGGCTCTTGTCGGTGTTAATGCCATAGTCCCGCACAATGCCGTCATCAAAGTATTGATACGACTGCTTGTAATTGAAGCCGCCCAATGCTCCCAGGCGCATGCCGAACAAGTCCCGGCTGAAACCGACGAGAAGTTCCGTGCCCGAATCCAGCGGCGAATCAGTATTCACGGGAGCGAACTGTCGCGATCGGAACAACGCCTCTTGCTGATCGGTCAACGCAGGCGCGGTCGAAGCGGGACTTGTGGCGGCGATCTCCTCCGGCATCGCCCGCAGGCCATCGTCCATTGCCATCCAGTCGGTGGAACTCTGATCCGACGCCGCGAAATCATCGCGCAGGCTCGATTGCGTGTTGTAGGCCGTGCTCACGCGCCACTCAAATAGGAACTTTTCCGGAAAACTCTTGCTGACGATGTCAATTGATCCACCGGCAAAACCGCCGCTCATGTCCGGAGTGAAGGTCTTTCTCACGTCCATCTGCTGTATGAACTTGGAGGGCATGAGATCCAGTTGAAACGCCTTCCGATCCGGATCGGCGCTGGGCAGCTCCATTCCGTTCAACGTTGTGAACGTGTAACGGTCCGCCAAACCTCGCACCACGGCATACTTCCCATCGGCAATCGATGCGCCCGTTACCTTGCTCAAAGCCCCTGCCGCGTCACTCACCGCCAGATTCTTGAACGAGTCCGAACCGATCGCCTCCATCATTCCGCTCGATTGCTGGCGCTCGATCAGAATTTGCTCAGTCTGTTGGGTGAACTCTTCCGCGGTGACTTCGAATTCTTCCATCTCGTAAAACTCAGGGCGAAGGTTCCCGTTCACGGTTGTGGTCTGACCTGCAATCACGCGCACGTCGGTGACAACGGCGCTGGCGAAACCCGATTTGGAAAAGCGCAACGTCTGGTCGCCGATTGGAACATTCTTCAGTTCGAAGCGCCCATCCGCGCCGGACTGCGTGGCGAGCGTGGTGCCGCGAACCGTAACGGCTGTTCCGCCCAGCGGAGTTCCGTCCCAGGTGCTGATCACCACACCAGCCACCGCGCCGACCTCCTGCGCCACCGCCTGCCAGCTGAGGAGAAGGAGGGAGAGAACGCCGAACAATAGCCACCGGCTTCGAATCGCTGCCGCGCTGAACGCCAGCCGCAGCATACGTAGGGCAGGCTTTCCAGCCTGCCGGTTCTCGGGACTTTCCAGTCCCATGTCGGACTCTCCCAACAACGGCTCGGCGCTCGAAAGCGCCGTCAACCGGCAGGCTGGAAAGCCTGCCCTACGGCTGATCCGATCCCGCTCCTTCGCGGTCCGTCCAACGCTACACTCCTCCCGTCCGATGGTGTTTTTGAAAAGCATTCGAGTGGCTCGGTTAAGAGAGGATCAGGAACGTCCGCTGCGGGCGAGCTGCTCCACCTTTTCCAGGTAACGTTGGACGTTGTCGCGCGGCTTCGCCTTCTGCGCCTTGTGCAACAGCTCGGCGGCCTGGACGTACTTCTGCGACTGCACGAGCAACTGCGCGCGCTTCACAAACGCATCGGCTTCGAAGCCTTCAATCTTGGAAGCGGTATCGTAGCGGAACTCCGCCTTCTCGCGCTGATCGTTCTTCGCGTAATAATCTCCCGCCAGCAGCAGCGCTTCGCCATCCAGCGGATTGCGCTCAACGATCTGCTCCAAAACCTTGATCGCTTCGTCGCCCGCGCCGGTGCCCATCGCGAGTTTTGCCTCCAACTTCAACAGCTTGAGTTCATCCGGTCCGCCCAACTGTCCCGCGCCGCGAATTTTCGTGAACAAATCCTTCGCTTCGCTCCACGCGCCGCGGCTCACGAGAATTTGCGCCGGACGCAACGCCTTCGCGAGGTTCTGCCCGCCGTCCTTCTCCAGCGCTTCAGTGTAGGCCGCGAGCGCGAGGTCAGCCGATTCCTGCGCGAGATAGAGATCACCCAGCAGATAAAGACTTTGGGAATTCGCCTTGCCGAGACGGCGCAAGGTTTCGAGCGCCACAGCGGCCTTGGCAGGCTGCTCCTTCTGAATGTAGATGTTCGCCTGAAGCGTCCAGAGATTGTCGCGTTCCGGATGGAGCTGAATCAGCTCGTCGAGCAGCGCGAGCGCGTGATCGTAGTTCGCGGCGGCGATGGCACACTTCACCGCACCGAGCTTGAAATCGATATTCTCCGGTTCGAACACGAGCGCCTGCTGATACGCCGCGGCAGCCGAGGCGTAACGCTGTTGAATCATGTAAGCGAATCCCAGCAGGCCAAACACCTTGGCATCGGCGCCGCCGAGCGCGACGGTTCGAGTGAGCGGCTTGATTGCGCCTTCATAGTTGCCTGAGCGAACCAGCGCGAAGGCAAGATTCTTCTGGGCGCGGCGGTAGTCCGGAAACTTCGTCAGCGCCATTTCGAAATGCTTGATGGCGTTCGTGAGGTCTTCGTTCTGGAAGAAAATGTTGCCCAGCGTGAAATCGAAAACCGCGCTTGCGTTCGGCTTCGCCAAACCTTGAAGCACCGACATCGCCTTCTTCGGATCCTCGCGCAGCACAGGAACCACCTTCTCACGATAGGCCAGCTGCTCTTCCGGCGACATGCGCGGCTCGGCGTCGGAAGCGAAGCCGTAGCTGCCGATCATGCGTTTCGCGAAATCCGGATCGTTCCAGATGGATGCGAGCTCGTGGTGCGGCGGAACGGGCGCGAATTTGTCGGAAGCGGAGTTCGCGGCGGCGAAGATGAATGAAGGAAACATCGCAAGGCAGCAGACCGCGGCGGCCAGAGCCCGGATAGCTCCGAAGGAGCAACGGCCGGCAGCCACGGGTGAAGCGCAGCGCAACCCGTGGATAACCTCCGCACATGCCTTACGCTCCGAAAGGGGCGGCGGATTCCTCCGCCCTTTCAGGGCGGAATCGAAACTGAATGTCTTCCACGGGTTCCGCTTCGCTTCACCCGTGGCAACCGGCTGTCGCCCCTGTGGGGCTTGGAACAAGGAGTTTTTCTGCTTCATGAAATTTGGATTGGTTCAACCGGTCGTGACTCGGAAACGGATGGGATATTTGATGAACGTGCGGACGGGCTGGCCGTCCTTCATGCCGGGTCGGAAGCGCCACTTCTTCACCGCTTCCAGCGCGGGCCTTTCGAACTCCGGCCGGGTGGAGTTGTCCACACGCGGATCCTCGACGCGTCCGTCTTCGTTCAGCACGAAGAGCAGCGTCACGACACCTTCGATCTTCGCTTTGCGCAGTTCGGGCGGATACGCCGGCGCCGTCTGCGAAACGGGTTCAGGACGTTTCTCCAGTTCGGAAACATCGAACGTTTCCTCCTGAATCGTTTGTGCTGCCGTCAGCGCGCGAATCTCACCGAAACCAGCCAGCGCACCGCCGGAACCGACGGCGACTTCCAAATCGGCGCTGATCGGAATCTGCTGCGGTGTGTCTGCGAGCTGCGGTTCGGGGGGCGCTTCCGGCAGCTTCTCCGTTTCAGGCGGCGGCGCTTCAACGGTTTCTTCCACCGGCGGCGGCAGTTCGACCGCGCTCGTGGTGCGCAGTTCCAGGCTCCGTTCCGGTTTGGCGATGCGATGCGCGAACGGAATGAAGCCAAACAAAATCGCCGTAAAACCGACGCCGAAGATGATCGCCACCGGCAACCGGGCGAACCTGCTTTCGTTTTGGTAAACCTTGCGCATCGTTAAATTCAGCCGCGGAAGTTAGTTGTGAAAGCCGCTTGCGCGTTGGTAGGGACGGCGCGCTGCGCCGTCCGCGCCGCGCAGCAGCGGCGCAATCGGAATGTGAATCGCGCGATTGGCCAGAATCCGCCACCCGCTGATACGCGGGCGGGGACATCGCAGCGCGATGTCCCTGCCATCGGCAGACGCTTGGGCTCGGTTGGATTCGGATTTCATATCAACGCCTCCTCAGCTCTTGTCCGTGGCGAGGCTGACGTCTTTTGCGCCGCCGAGTTTGGCTTCGTCGATCACGCTGATGACCATGCCGGATTGGGAATTCTCATCGGACTGAATCACGACCGGCAGCGGTTCCTTCGCGCAGAGACGTTTCACCGTCGGCCGCACGCCACCGAGCCCGATTTCCTTTCCGCCGTAAGCGACTTTACCGTCCGACGTGATCGCGAAAATGATGCTGTTCTTGTCTGTCTGCTTGGCGCTGGCGGCCTTCGGCTTCTGAACTGGAACACCAGGCTCCTCGATGAAGCTCGTGGTGGAGATGAAGAAGATGAGCAGGAACATGATGATGTCGATGAGCGGAATCAGATTCAGCTCGATCGATTCTTCAGGCTCGGCAAGGTGGCGGCGGAATCTCATGGCTTCTTAACTGCGTTGCGACGCCACGCTCACATCCTTGGCTCCGCCCATGCGGGCTTCGTCGATGATGCGGATCATCATGCCGGAACGGGAGGTTTCGCTGACCTGGATCACCACGGGCAGCGATTCCTCGGCGCACAGGCGTTTCACCGTCGGACGCACGCCGGTCAGACCAATCTCCTTGCCTTCGTGCATCACTTTGCCATCCGCGCCGACAGCGATGATGATCGATTTGTTCTCGCTGGAACTGCTCGCGCCATCCGACTGCGGCTTGTCCACGTTCACCGCCTTTTCCTGCATCATGCTCGTGGTCGAAATGAAGAAGATCAGCAGGAACATGATGATGTCGATGAGCGGAATCAGATTCAGCTCAATGGACTCATCGGGCTCGGCGAGTGTGCGGCGGAATTTCATGGAGTAGCGCAGCCGTCCACGGCTGCGAGTTCGCGCACCGTCTCGGTGCGCACCTCAACACGCGCGGCGGGACGCCGCCCGAACTCGCAGGTGAAGACGCCTGCGCTACGCGTTCGGCTGTTTCCGGTCCAAACCCTCATACCGTCACCGCCTGTACGGTTTGCTGGACGGGCGCCTCAGTCTTGAAATCTTTCCGGGTGAACACACGTGTCATGCCTTGGAATTCCGGACGGAAGTGGCGCAGGGTGATGCTTTCCAGGCGCGCCAGGAACGCGACGTATTCATTGCGCCAGCGCTTGGCGATGCTGGCCATGATCAACCCCGGAATCGCCACCATCATGCCGGTCTGCGTCGCCACCAGCGCTTCGCTGATGCCTTTGGCGATGATCTCCGAAGCGGAGCTGCCGCCGATGCCAATCGCTTTGAACGTGAGCAGCATTCCTAAAACAGTGCCGAGCAATCCGAACAGCGGCGCGGAAACCACCAGCACGTTCAGAAACGCGATGCGCCGGTCGAGATCGGATACCTGCGTGGCTTCAACCTCGCGGAAGCGTCCATCGATGTCTTTGATCGAGTGAAGATCGTCCTGCGTGTAGCGGACGAGTTCGCGCACGCTTTGCGGAGCGGTGTCCGGTTTCGCGACCCAATTGCGCAGCACCACATCGTTCGCCTTGGCGAGCCCGCGATGATACGCCGTCATCAGGAGGTGCGCCGCGCTGACGTACATGATTACGGACAACGTCACCATGCACCACATCACCCAGCCACCCGTCTGCCAGGTGTGCCACATTGTTTGGAGGATTTCGTTCATAGGTTGGTTCAGCCACACAGTTTTGTTTAGCCACAGATGAAACACAGATTGAACACGGATTCAGAACTGCGAGAACGCTGCTTCTCCAAGCCCATCTGTGTTTCATCTGTGTTCATCTGTGGCTTATTCATCAGGCGAAAGCGGGTTTGTCTTCCTGCGGAACGCCGTTCACGAAGCCGACGGCCGTCTGCTCCATGCTGCCGAGAATGCTCCTGGCCTTGCGGCTCAGAAATGCGTGCAACAGCAGCGCTGGAATTGCGACTGCCATGCCGGTGGCCGTAGCCATCAGCGCTTCTGAAATGCCGGCCGCCAGCATCTTGGGATCGCCGCTGCCGAAGCTGGAGATCAGCTTGAACGTCGCGATCATCCCCGTGACTGTGCCGAGCAATCCGAGCAGCGGACCGGTGGTGGCCGCGAGCGCCAGAAAAGGCAGGCCGCGCTCCAACCGCGTGCGTGCTGCGAGCATGCGTTCGTAAAGGATTTCCTCGATGTATTCCTTCTTCTCGTCCACGTGCTGCACGGCAGTCGCGAGCAATTCGCCGGCGAGTCCCGGAATGCTGCGGGCGTGGCTCAGCGCAAGATCCGGATTCTGCGCTTCGACGTGCTTCAACACGATTTGCAGGTCGCGCTCGGTCGCGAGACGGACGCGCGAGAATTGCAGCCATTTCACAATCGCGAGAATCAGCGACGCGACGCCCAACCCAAGCAGCGGAATCATGACCAGCCCGCCCTCCGCGAGCTTGTCATAAAGGCTGGTGTGCATCGCGGAGAGCTTGAAGGCGTTGCCGAGCGTCGGGTCGAACACGAGCTCGCCGCTGCCGCTGGAAACCAGCGTGCGGCTCGCTTCGTTCAGCTCCGGCTCCAACTGCGCGATGGTGGGATCGGCCTTGTTCAACTCCTGTTGCAGCAAGCCAGCAGCGCCGCCGGAGGAACTCGCGAACATCGCGACCGGACCAAACACCGCCGCCTTGCCGGACTGCACGAGCCCCTGTTTGTCGAGCGCCCTGGCGTCAAAGCTCTCGCCACCTTGAGCGTTTTCGGAACGTTGCAGGGCGGTGAGAAGGAGCTGCGAACGTTGCGTGAACTTTTCCTGCGAAGAGAGATCAGCCTTCGCCGCCGCGATCTCGCTCTGCTCCAGCAATTCCTTGTAACGCGGTTCCTCAATGAAGTTCAGCCGCGACCGAAACGCTTTCGCATATTCAGAGACGAGCGAGTCGATGAACTTCACTTCATCGGCCTGTCGGCGTGCGTCGCTCTTCAGCGCATTTAGCTCAACGAGCTGGTTATCCTGGAAGCGTTGCGCCTTGGCCAGGTCGGCTTTGCGATCGATCACCTGTTGCTCCAGTTCGGCGAGCTTGCGCGCAAGAGGGATTCGCTCCGCCTCGATCTGCTGGCGAACGCTGGAAAGGTCGGCGAGCGCCTTTTGGAGATCAGCGGCGGCGCTGGATCTGGCGGCGTCGATATCCTGCGCGAAAGCGGGAAGCGAAATCGCAAGGGCAGCGGTGATGAAAATGGATTTCAAGTGACTCATGGAGTGAAAGCGAATTAGCGGACGGAAGCGGGCAGCGTGACGAAGCGGGCGGCGCGTTCGTTGCGGTAGATTTTCACGACCTCCTGAACTTTTGGAGCGATGTCGGACTTCACGGTCCATTCCCAGCCGCTCGCACCGGGCGCGCCGACTCCGGCAAAATCACCCGCTTCATTCACGAAGTAGGCTGCCCCCAATCCGAGGTAAACGGTCTGGACAGAGACCTCATCGCCTTTCTCGTTTTTGCGCTTCTCGTTGAAGAGGTTCACGGCGTTGTTGAACTTATCGAGCTCGTTCAACACGCCGACGAGCACCTGCAGCCGTTCCGCCGCGAGCATCTTTGTGTTGGCGGGATCGGCCGGCATGCGGGCGAGCAGCGGCTTGAGAATATCCTGCAGCGGCGCCGGAAACTTCGGCGCGAGCGACTTCACCTTGGATTCAAATTCCGTCGCGAACTTCCGCGCGGCGTCCAGAGTCAGCTTCGAGCTTTCCTGAAGCGCAGTCGCTTCCGCCATTTCCCTGGCGACCTGCGTGTTGTTCGTCGTCACCTTGGACATCTGCTCGCTGATCGACTGCAGCTCGCGTTCGTACAAGGCCATCGTCTGCTCCAGCGTCTCCTTGTCCGTCTGCCAGTCCGCTTTGGTCTTGGAAATCAGCTGCCGCGTTTCCACCCATTTTTCGAGCGTGGCGCGGGTTTCACTCAACGGAGTTTGGGCATGGCAATCCGAGCTGTGGAATAAAACCATCAGCAGCAGCACGACAACGAAAACAGGTTGCATGCGGCAATTGGAAGACATCCGTGCAACGGACTTGCGGCGGAAGCGTTACAATTCCGTTACAGGTGACGGGCGCCACGTCATCGTGGGAGGACGCAAGAATGCAGGTGGGAAAGCGTCGTAGGATGCCTGCGTCCGTTTCCCCGGAGCGCTTTCAAAAGAACTGCA
>CAMLLE010000005.1 GCA_946480555.1 uncultured Verrucomicrobia subdivision 3 bacterium | reverse complement strand
GAGCTTAGCTCGCCCAAGCTTGGAACTCGGAGGAAGGAACGAATCGAAATCTCAAGCGACACGCGCCGGGTCCCATTGCTACACTTTGCAGTCGAACCAATCGTTAGAAAACGGGCCGGTTGGAAGTCTGGGCAATTTGCTGTTCGCGATTGCAGAGATTCTCAAAGCGACGGCAACGTTCTGCCACCACCCTGCTGACGCGACCTCGCAATACCTGAGACGGGGCATTCCAGAGGCCATAGTATTCGAAGTCGGTCGGCAGACGGCCATGCGCTGCTTCGAATTGCCGGATTCGCCGATCCATGATAGCGAGCACCACAGCCCGCGCTGTCCCGGAATCCGTATAAGCGGTCGAATTCGTGACACTTCGCCACTCCCGGCGCATCACTTGAAATCGCGAAACCTCACCCGCCTTGCCAATGGCGCGATCATTGTTACCGCTTTCGAGCATCGATAAAGCCGCTAGGCGATCCATTCCGAAACTGCCGAACGGCAGTCCGAGCATCAGAACCAGAAGGAACTGTTTCATACGAGCTTCGAAATCACATCAGACCATCTCAATACGCGAAATCCGGGATGCCCTTGAATGCTCGCCGGGCCAATTCCTCGGTCCTGACCCGGTGGCTTCCCGGGACAGCGCTGCGCGCGCGAATGCAAAGAATGTCAGAACGCGCAGGAGCCCGACTAGGTAGGGATTGTCCCACCGAAGACGAACCGACTGCCCAAGGCTGGAAGCCGAAAGCGAACCGGGTCTGCGGCCTCGGAGCCGTGGAATGCCTGCTGCCACCGGACGTTATTGCGCGATTCGGAAGAAGCGCTGGCGCTCGGCCTTAAGAAGCTGGTTCGTATGGTTGAAGGTTCCTGCGAGGGTGAACTGGTTGGTCGCAAGCGGAGTCCATTGCGCGGCCGGCAGCGCCAGGTTGGTCGATGAAAGCACCACAAAGTTCGCCCCTGGCAATCCACCGATGCCATCAAAGCGAATTGTCGAGCCGCTCGCCACCGGTGACGTGAGTTTAACTTTATCCGCCAATCCATTCACTGAAAGCTCGTAGGAGCCCAAGCCATCCAAGTTGGAATTTCCATCCGTCACCACCACCACGTAGCGGCCATCAGAAGCGGCTGTCGTACTCACTTGCGCGTTAGTGTTTCCCGTCACGTTTCCAATCAATGCTCCGCTCGGCGAATACAACCTCAACCACGGCGCAAAGCTGCCCCCGTCAATCGTCTCATTCAGCTCCAGTACGATGCTGTCGCCGGCAAAAGCCGAAAATGAAAACACGTCGAGGTCCCCGCGAACGATCGCGCCAGACACCGACGCTCCTTGAAATGCGCCACCCTCGTCGCCAGCTGAAACGCTCGCGTGCCGTCCAGACTGCGCGACGCTCAACCGATACGTCCCCGAACCTCCGCGCGATGCGCTGCCGTCGCTAATCACGATGATGAAGGTTCCTCCGTTGGTCAGGGCGATGACCGCTTCGGACGTGTTGGCGGCTGAAACGGCTCCCACCCTTTGCCCATTTGGACCAAACACGCGCACCCAAGGCATCAAGCCATTCGTGTCCGTCAATTCACCCGCGCGAACCACCAGCGCGTCGCCAATTTGCGCTTCCACGGTCCATGCATCCAGGTCGCCCGCGGGCAACGATCCCAGATGAGCCCAGCCGTTCGTCGTCGGTCCGCCTTCATCGCCCGAAGAAGTCGAAACGGGCGTTCCGGTTTTTACAATCGTCAAACGGTAGGCGCCCATTCCGCTCAACGAACTATTCGCATCAGAAATCACCACCAGGTATTCGCCTGAGACATCGGCCGTCACCGCCGTTTCCCCAGCGACCCCGCCGAAACTGGAAGCCAGCCGCGCGCCGGAGGGCGAAAACACCCGCACCCACGGCGTGAACGTATTTGTGTCGGTGATTTCGCCCGCACGCGCCACGATCGATTCACCGGCGGCAGCGCTGATTGTCCACACATCCAGATCGCCGCGGTTGACCAAACCCAGATGCGACCATCCGTTCGTCGCGGGTCCGCCTTCGTCGCTTGGAGAAATCACGACTGGAACTCCCGTGCGCGCCAGGGTGAGTTGGTAGCTGCCCGTACCGCTCAACGTCGCGTTTCCATCGCCAATCACGACCAGATACGTTCCCGACTGGCTGGCCGTCAGCGCAACTTCGCCGGCGAAACCGCCAAAGCCAGCGTCGATCAACCCTCCCGCAGGGCCATACACCCGGAGCCATGGCGTGAATGAACCGCCATCCACCAATTCCCCGATGCGAACCACGAATCCATCGCCCGCCCCAGCCTCGATTGCCCAAACATCCAGATCGCCTGTGCTGATTGCGCCCAGATGAGTTGTTCCGTTTGTCAACATTCCGCCTTCATCGCCAGCGGCCACGCTGATTGTCGGCTGCGTTCTCATCAACGTGATCCGATAGGTTCCGGTCGCCAGTCCACTGACATCGTCCACGATCACGGTGAACGTTCCGCTGTTCGTCGCTGTGGCGATCACCTCCGCCGCCAGCGAATTGGTATCGACGGATTGCTGCACGGCATCTGGATTCATCAGCCGAACGCGAGGAGAGAAGCTGTTTGTCTCTGAAATCTGCCCGACGCGAACCACGATGCTGTCGCCTGCATTGGCGGAGAACGTCCACGAATCGGTCTCGCCGATCGTTTGAAGATCTCCCAGATGGGTGAAGCCGTTGGTCAGCGGGCCTTGTGCCTGCACGGAGGCGCAGCTGAAGAAGATGGCCAGCATGGTGACGAATCCGGCCAGCGATCCAGTCCGGCCACGGCTCGAATGGTCTCTTTTCCATCGCAATTCGATTCCGAATATGCGTCCGAAAGCAAAGCGCAGCGGAGAGAACAGATTCATGCGATCAATCCTTTTGAAACCTGGCGGCACGTTCAGCATGTCATTGGCGGCAACCGGACCCCGGCACCGCCCAAGTGGTGGAGGGATGCTGGCATAAGGTCCGCAGCGAGCAAACGTATTTCCCAACGTTTTTTCCCGAGCCGCACATCGGCGCGCTTACGGAAACCCACCGGGGAAACTCCGGTGCAACCGGGAACCTCGTTTCGACGTTGCCGCCCGTAAATCGCTTACCTAGCATCGCCGCCAATATGCCTGAACTTGCTGCCGCTGTTTCCAATGCTCGCACCGATGGCCGCCGCGCGGATCAGTTGCGACCGATCCGCTTTCAGAACGGCATCGCACCGAACGCCACTGGCTCCACACTGATTGAATGGGGCAATACGCGTGTCATTTGCGGCGTCACCGTGGAAGAAACGGTGCCGCGCTGGATGAAGGAGCAGAACGTCACCGGAGGCTGGATCACAGCCGAATATTCCATGCTCCCCTACTCCACGCACCAGCGGAAGCAGCGCGACAGTTCGAAGGGAAAAATCGATGGCCGCTCGCAAGAAATTCAACGCCTGATAGGCCGCGCATTGCGCGCCGCCATCGATCTCGAGAAGCTCGGCTCGCGCACCATCTGGGTTGATTGCGACGTGTTGCAGGCTGATGGCGGCACTCGCACCGCGGCAATCACCGGCGCTTACGTGGCGTTATCGCTCGCCGTGCGGCGGCTGATTTCCGAAGGCAAACTCAGCGCCAGTCCCATGGAACACGCGGTGGCAACAGTCAGCGTCGGCATCGCGAACATCCAACCGCTGCTTGATCTCTGCTATGTCGAAGACGTCGCTGCGGCGGTGGACATGAATCTGGTGATGAATTCCGCCGGCGAGTTCATCGAGCTTCAAGGGACAGGCGAAGAATCAACCTTCAGCGAAACGCAGCTGGCGGATCTGTTGCGGCTGGGCAAAGCCGGGATTCGTGACCTGCTCCAACTTCAGCAGACAGCGCTCGCATGAGAAAGCCGCGATCGAAGAAGGAAACCCCGCTGTGGCGCATTTCGATCTCCACCACGCCCGAAGCGGAGGACGCCGTTTCAAACGCGTTGGAGGATGCGCTGGGCGAATCCGCAGTTTCTTACACTGACGTTGAAACCAATGAAACGTGCGTCAGCGTTTACACAGGAACGAAACCGAACCGCGCCGCGCTGGAACCGCGCCTGAAAGCCCAGCTCGCGGCGATCCAGCGCTGTGGACTGAACACGCGCCCGGCGAGAATTTCCATCGCGAAAATCCGGCGCGAAGATTGGGCGGAAAGCTGGAAGCGCCATTTCAAGCCGATCGCGATTGGCCGGGCGCTGCTGATCAAGCCCAGCTGGATCAAACGCCGGCCCCTCGCAAAGCAGGCCGTGATCATTCTCGATCCCGGACTGAGCTTCGGCACAGGACAGCACCCGACCACTTCGTTCTGCCTGCAGCAAGTGGTGGCCGCACGGGCGCGTTTCAAAGCGGCCACGCCTTCGTTGCTGGACATCGGCACTGGTTCAGGCGTGCTCGCCATCGCCGCAACCAAGCTGGGTTTTGCGCCGGTCGAAGCCTTTGATTTCGATCCGGAATCCGTCCGTGTCGCTGCGGAGAATGCCCGGACGAATGACGTGGCCGATCAGCTCAAGATGCGTCAGGCAGACCTTACGAAATTGCCGAAGCGCGGCGTGCAGTTCGATGTCGTTTGCGCCAATTTGATCTCCACCCTGCTGATTGCCGAACGCGATCGCATCGTAAACCGGCTCAAGCCCGGCGGTGTTCTGATTTTGGCCGGGATTCTGAAATCTGAATTTCACCTGGTGGAAACCGCCTTTTCAGAACACCGCTTGAAGCTGGTGGCGAGCAAAGCGGAAAAGGAATGGCGCTCCGGTGCATTCACAAGCACGGCTGCACCGCCGCGCCGCCGCGATTAGGGGATCCATCCCCGCGGTCGTTCAGAAGCAGTTTCAGGCTGTCGCATCGGCGCCCGCACCTATCTGTGTCTTTGCGCTTCGTTCCCGGCGGACACGTTTATCAGCGCATCGGCTTCTTGGAGCAGCGTCCGCGCGAAGACCCAGTCAAACCAGAAACCGTGGGCGCCACCGCCCAGGTCCAGCCCGCCGCTGAACTTCTTCTCAATCATCTCCCGGCTCAGCTGCAGCTGCGATCGAGATCCTTCGAAGTCTCCCAGTTGATGCAACGCCATTGCAACGATGGTTCGCGCCGTCGCGATTCGTGCCGCGTTGTATTCGGGGTGCGTCAGTGAACGGCGTCCCCATTCCGCCGCCTTTGCGTAATCGTTCCGGCGATACTCCAGCAGCGCGAAAGCCACCGCTACATTCACCGGCACCGTGGGCGTGGGACCAAAATGACTGAGCACCGCTGTCGCCGTTGCATTCGAGCTGTGCGCGCATGTGGCGATGCCGACAAACAGCGGATCCGAAAACGGACCTTCGATGCCGCTCGCCGTGTCGAATTGATGGAGTGGAACCCAGTCGATTCCATCGCTGCTTTCAAAGGCGTGCAGGACGGAACCGGATCGCTGCAGACGCAACCAGGAATTTGAGCCGTTGGCCGTGGGCAAAGGATTGGGGGGAATGCTGGCCGTGGTGGTTCCTGCCGAACTGCGGAGCACGACCTGGAACGAGTTGTTGGCATTCACCGCCACCATCATGTGGCGCGAAGCCGGATTGGTCAGGGAATCCCGGGCTTCCAGCCCCGCCCGTGTGAATGGGTCCAACGCCGGAGAAACCGAATGCACCCGGAGCCGCACATCGAAGTCTCCACTGATGCGCTGAAACGCGAAGCCAAATTGATCGCTGGCCTGGTACATGTCCGCGCCGCCGGCGACCATCTTCAACCAATGACCGTGCGGTTTGAATTCCAGCGGCTGCGTGGTATGGACGTTCTCGACGTGCAGTCTTTGGACGCGGCCATCGATGCTGGCGGGCGCGATCCAGTTTCCAGCCCTGTCCCTCAAGCCGCTGATAGCTGCCGTGAACTCATCGCCCAGCGGCGAGTCCAGCTGCAGCACCACTGCCCGGCCGTCGGAGTCGGGAATGACGTTGGTCACCGCAACTCCGGGAACGTTGTATCGTTCGAAACCCATCAGGCTGTCCGGCTCCATCGGTTCGCTGAACTCAATCCCCAGCGTTACTCCGTCGTAGCTGTAGGCGCCCAACAACGCCGGCGGCGTGGTGTCGGGCAAAGCGTTGCGCGTGCCGAGAAATCCTGTGTCGGCACTGATGCTCCCCGAGGGATTCTTCTGCCAGAATGTGGCGGCAGGCGATTGCGGGATTAATCCCACGGGCGTTCTTGGCGCCGCCATTTTTGCGAAGCCCGCCAGTTCTTCGAGGGCCTGTGGTGCAATGGGACGCAGCAGGCTGACCTTTAAAACGCGTTCTGCAACGATCGGATTGTCCGTCGTGGAAAACCGGGCGATTGCCGCCGCGCGAAACTCCTGAAACGCCAGCGGGTCGTTCAGCGCCATGAAAGCCGCGCCCGCAGCGAGGTAATCCATCGACTGAATGTTCCAGCCGTCCAGCTGATCCACTCGCAGCAACGTGCGATACCGCTCCACCGCTTTGGGCCATTCGCGCCGCAACGCGTGCCATTCGCCGAGCGATCGGAAGACCGCGGCACCCTCCAGCGTGGAAGCGGTCAGTTGCACGTCTTTCATCAGCGCATCCGCTTCGACGAATCGTTCCCGGCTGATGAGCGTTGCGGCCTGCGTGATCTTCTCCCTCGTCTCGGCTGCTTCACGCAAACGCATCTGCTGTTGTTCCGCATCGACCGCGCGCCGCCGCGCCTCATGTTCGCGCACGAACAACCAGGTGGAAAGCGCGAGCCCGAGAACGAGCGCCGTGGCCACCGCACTGGCAGCGGCGAACATTCCGCGATTGCGCCGGACCAGTTTCTTGAAGCGATACAAACGGCTGGGCGGACGCGCCACGACCGGCTCATTGTTGAGAAATCGCTCGATGTCCATCGCCAGCGCATTCGCGGTTTCGTACCGGCGCGAACGATCTTTCTCCAGCGCCTTCATCACAATCCAGTCAAGGTCGCCGCTGAGCAGCGACTTGAGCTTTGGCGGCTCAGCGTGACGATGCAAGGCGGTGGTTGTGAGCTCGGTTTGAGAAATGGTGTCAAGCTTGGTGGACGGGCGATGCGGCTCCTTCTCGCGCAAGGTGCGGCGCATTTCATCGAAGCCAGATTTCACCAGTTCGTCCTGGTCGAAAGGCGTGCGTCCGGTCAACAACTCGTAAAGCAGAACACCGAGGCTGTAGATGTCACTGCGCGTGTCCACGTCGAGCCCGCTGATCTCCGCCTGCTCCGGGCTCATGTAAGCCGGCGTGCCGACAAAATGCCCGTAGATCGTGAAGAGCGTCTTGTCCGTGAGCGGCGACTCGGTGGCTTTGGCAATGCCGAAGTCGATCACCTTCGGAACGGGCACACCATCGTGCAGCGTCACGAGAATGTTCGACGGTTTGATGTCGCGATGAATGATTCCCTTTTGATGCGCATGCTGAATCGCGCGGCAAACCTGTATGAAGAGATCCAACCGGCGTTCTGTTTCGAAATTCCGTTCGTCGCAAAACGTGGTGATGCGGACACCGTGAACCAATTCCATCACGAAATACGGCCGTCCCGATTCCGTCGCACCAACATCCAGCACCTTCGCGATGTTCGGATGATCCATCATCGCCAGAGCCTGCCGCTCGGCTTCAAAACGGGCGATCACCTGTTTGGTGTCCATGCCCTCCTTGATGATCTTCAGAGCGACCCGGCGGCGGACGGGTTTCTCCTGCTCGGCCATGTAAACCACGCCACAGCCGCCCTCACCGATTTTCTGCAATAGCTTGTAAGGTCCAACCCTTTTGCCAGCGTCGTCACTTGTGACAACGTTCGGCGTCACCATCTCATTCCCCGCTTCCTCCAATGCAGGTTTCGCTGCAACGAGAGTCTCGACAAAAAAATCTTCCGCCCGATCATGGGCCGCTAGCAGCCGTTCGATTCGGCGCTGAAAATCCAGATCACCGCGGCAGGCTCCCTCCAGGTAAGCACAGCGGCTGGCGGGATCGTCGATCGCAACCGCGGCATCGAAGATCAGCTGTTCTCGTTCAAGACTGTTATCCATTGGAGGGCCGCCTCTTCATGCGACAATCGGGAGAAAAACCGGGCAGCGAAACCGTTTCGCGTTTAGGGCGTCAAGTTTCGCGTTGAAGTCATTCGAAGATATTTGAGCGGGCTTCTCCCGCAAATTGAACCGAAGGCAACTGCGCCCGGTTCTGCGGTCCAACGTTTCCTTCTGTGAAGTCTCAACCATCCTTCCGAATTCTCTCCAGCAGCCAGGCCTTGGCGAAAATCCACTGTCGGCGGACAGTTCGTTCGTTGAGAGCCAGGACTTCGGCCACCTCTTCGTTCGTCAGACCGCCAAAGAATTTCATTGTCACAATGCGGGCCAGCGGCGGGCTTTGGCGCTCCAATTCGTTCAAGGCTTCGTTGATGAGCAGGATGCGATCGTCCGGTGTGGTGGCGGCGAGATTGATTTCCTCGAACTCCACGCGGATGCGATCGCCGCCACGTTTGAGCCGCGAACGGCGGCGCGCGCTTTCGATCAGAATCCGCCGCATGGCCTCGGCTGCTGCGCCGAAAAAATGCGCGCGGTTTTCCCAGGTGCGATCGCCGTCGCGCACCAATCGCAACCACGCCTCATGCACTAGCGCGGTGGGTTGCAGCGTGTGCCCGGCGGCTTCCTGCGCGAGGCGGAGATTGGCGAGCCGGCGAAGCTCGTCATAAACCAGGGGCAACAACTCCTCGGAGACGGCCCGCTTCCCGGCCGCAGATTGCAGGATTTGCGTCACGTCGCCGGGAGAATCAGTGGGGCCGCTCATGCAGTCAGGTTCCGGAAAATAGAACTGCACCCGGCAGCGGAGGTCAAATGCGGTTTGAACGGAGCCAGACAGGGCGCGTCTTCCCGCTCACGCGGAGTGAACGTGCGAGGATTGCGGAGGTTGGTGGCCTTGGCGACCCAAGACCGCGCCCAAACCAGTTTCAGCTCAGCCCCACTTTTCCGTCTTCATCTGCTGCTTGGGCGCGCCCAGCTCGAACACTATTCCTTCCGCAAATTCCACCAGCGCATTCGGGCCGCACGCGTAGAAAACGGTGTTCGACAGATCCGTGATCTGTTCCTTGAGCCACGCGGTGCCAATTCGCCCGCGGCGACCCGTCCAGGAATCCTGCTCGGCCAGTCGCGTGCAGGTGACGAGGAACCTGAAGTTCGGATTCTCCTGTTCGAGCCGGCGAAATTCCTCATTGAAGATGATGTCGTTCGCAGTTCGCACGCTGTAAAGAACGGTGATCCTCGTCGCGAGCTTTCGCCAGGTCGCCTCGCGCACAAACCCGCGAAATGGCGTGACGCCCGAGCCGCCGGCGATGCAGATCAAATGCTTTTCCGGCTCGAACACAGGCAGAAACTTTCCAGTCGGCGGCAGCACCATCATGGTTTGCCCCGCCTTGATCCAGTCCACGATGCGCGTCCCCATTTTACCGTCGCGCCGCACGGTAAACTCGTAGAATCCGCGATCCAGCGCGCATGACGAAAGCGAGTAAGCGCGTTTGTAGGCCGGTTCATCAGGCCAGAAGCAGGTGATGAACTGACCGGTTTTGAACTCGGGATTGTAGCCCTCAGGCCATTTCAAACGGATCGTTTTCGTATCCGACACTTCAACCGTGACGGACTCGACAGACATGGCAATCGCTTCGCGGCTCATAGGAATGGCGCGTAGGTAATCGGGTTTCCACGCCGGTGTCAAAGCTCGGATTGAACCGGACGTTTGAAGTTTCACTTTCGAGGTCGCGAGCTGCTCGTGATGTGAACGATCCACAGAAGAAATCAACCGCAGATGGACACAGATCAAGAGAATGGATTGAGACGATGGTTCCCCGAGGTTTGCCGATCCCTTCCCATCTGTGTTCATCTGTGTCCATTGCTTGAAAACAAGTTTCCAACATGACTCGAGGCGAAATTCACAAAGCGCATCCCGTCGTTCCCAATCTCCACAAACTTCAATCTTGAAACTTGAATGTTCCGACTCACTTGGCCTTTGATATTCCCATGTCCCAAACGGTTTACGATGCGATCATCATCGGTGGCGGCCCCGGCGGCAGTTCCGCGGCCACGTACCTCGCCCGGGCTGGCAAGCACGTGCTCGTGCTGGAGAAGGAACGCTTCCCGCGCTTTCACATCGGCGAATCGCTCCTTCCTTACAATCAACGCATCTTCCGGGAAATCGGCGTGCTGCCCAAGCTCGAGGCGGCTGGATTCACCCACAAATTCGGCGCGCAATTTCATCTCGGGAATTCCAGCAAGTCGATCAAGCTCACGTTCAAGAACGGCTGCTTCACGCGCGAGCCGATGGCTTTCCAGGTCGAGCGCGCGAAGTTCGATCAGATCCTGCTGAACCACGCCTCCGAATCCGGTGCTGAAGTGCGCGAAGGCTGGATGGTCACACGCTCCTCCAACGATCGCGATCAAGTGACCGTGGAAGCGCGAAGCGACGCTGGCGAGGTGCAATCCTTCCGCGGGAAGTTCCTGCTCGATGCGAGTGGCCGGGTGAATTTCACCGGCAACCAGGAAGGGCTGCGAGTGGTTCATCCGAACCTGAAAAAGCTCGCCGTCTTCGGTCATTTCGAAGGCGTAAAGATGGATGAAGGTTCCAAGGCCGGCGACATCCTGGTTGTGCGGTTGGAGAACAAATGGTTCTGGTTGATCCCGATCGCTCCCACGAAAGTCAGTGTCGGCTGCGTCATCGACCAGGACGAATTCGTCGCCATGAAGCTATCGCCCGCGGAAGCGTTCACGCGCATCTGGCAATCCAGCGAAGAAATGATCATTCGCATGAAAGATGCGCGGCTGCTCAACACGATGCAAACGACCAGCGATTTCTCCTATTACAACCGGCGCCTGGTGGGTCCACGCTTGATGCGGATCGGCGACGCGGCGGGATTCATGGATCCAATCTTCTCCGCGGGTGTGTACCTCGCGATGTATTCCGGAAAGATGGCAGCGAACATCGTCATCGATTCCCTGGCGAATGGCACCGACGGCGCGGCGCCGATGGCGCAGTACGAGAAACGCATATTCCGTGCGATGCAATATTACTGGGAGCTGGTGGAATACTTTTACACCACGCCGTTCATGGAGCTCTTCATGCAGCCGCGGAAGAAATTCAACCTGCCGGATGCAATCGTGGCCATCCTGGCGGGCGAACTGGAAGGCGGCTGGAGGCTGGATTGGCGGCGGAAGCTGTTCTTCCTGCTGGTAAAAGCTCAATCCAAATGGCCGCTCGTTCCCCGCATCTCCTTTGCAAAAGGGCGCACCGAGCGCGAAAGCTGCGAGGTCTGCCCGGGCTGATTGTCTGTTGAACGCGGCCCAGGTTTGTTCGCCTGAAAAAACGAGTCCGGGATGGCGGCGCTCCCCTCTCGAAATTTTCAGACAGGCTCTCAGCGGTTACGTGACCAATCGACCAGGACGTTTTCCTTGTCGAAAGTGAGGCGCAACACAGCATCGCGCGGTGCGGACCCGACAGACTGCCCGACGCCCACACCAACGCCGCCGGTCGAAAAACCAGTTCCGACGCCGAAGCTTACGCCACCGCCGCCTTTGCGACTTTCAATCCAGTCGCACACTTTGCGCCCGTCCGTGAGGGTCGCGGTTTTATCCGGCGGACCAAGGTCAGCCACGGCTTGGTCGTAGGTGTAGTTGCCGAGGCGCGATTCCCAATTGATCTTTGGCTTCGATTTGCAGCCCGGTGTTGCGAGCCCGGCGAGCAACACGGCCAGCAGGCAAAACAGAAAGCCGAATCGTTCGGAGAATTTCATGCCGATCAACTTACTTAAGGAAACCGCTGAAGCAATCACTCAACCGAGCCCCCTCTGGCAGAGCTCGCGCTCCGACGCAAGCTGCCCGGGGCGTGAACTCCACTGCTGCGAGAAGCCACAATTGCGGCGCGGGCTTGCACCCTTGCTCGGCGAACCTTCAGCTGCGGCGGCCTGCGTGCAGAGAACTTCTTGCCAGCGCGAACTTCCGCGGTAGCTTCGCTGCATCGCGTGCGATTCTGCCGCGACAGCTGGAAGGTCCTTTATGGAACACGGGAAAGTCTCAAAGGAAATCGCCAGCGGATTGCTGGCGCTGCAAAAGCGAATTGCCGCTGCAAAAATTCCGCCTTCGAAACTGGATCAGATGCTGAACATCGCGTCCTGGAACATCCGCGAGTTTGGCAAGGTCCGCCGAACGGAAGCCGCGATCCACTACGTCGCCGAGATTCTCGGCCAGTTTGACGTCATCGGCATCGTGGAATTGCGCGACGATCTCACGGACTTGAATCGCGTCTTGCAGATTCTGGGTCCGTATTGGCGCGCCGTTTATTCCGACACCATTCCCGATCCAGGCGGCAACCGCGAGCGCCTTGCATTTATCTATGACAAGCGGGCGGCGGTTTTCACCGGCTTTGCCGCGGAAGCCAGCCCGCCGCGCACCAAGAAAGGCGAGGAATACCTTTCCGAATTTTCCTTCTGGCGCAGCCCTTACATGGCGTCGTTCAAGGCTGGCAACTTCGATTTCGTGCTGCTGACCGTTCACATTCGATGGGGCGACAGCACGGAAGCGCGGCGCAAGGAGATTGAGGCCGTCGCTGATTGGATTGAAGCGAAACGGCTGGAGAAGACGAAGGAAGACAAGGATTTGATTGTGATGGGCGATTTCAACATCGGCTCCCGGACCGATTCGCTTTTCAAGGCCGTCACCAAGCACGGTCTGCAAATCCCAAAGGCGCTGCTGGGCACGCATGGCACGGACCTGGCGCGCGGCAAACGTTACGATCAGATCCTGCATTACCCCATTTACCCGGACAACTTCACCAATGCCGGCGGCGAGCTCGATTTCTTCATCGACGCAGCACACATCGCGGAGCTGTTTCCCGGCGGCATGACGAAGGAAAAGTTCACGTATCAGATTTCGGATCACCTGCCCCTCTGGCTGCAGATCAACACGGATGTGGATCGGGAACAACTGGAAGACATCGTGCGCGGTTGAACCGAACTTCGCGATGGCGGTTCAGCGCGTCCGGCTGGGGCGATCCGGCTGAACCCGCGCAAACGTGAAAGTGGAATTCAAGACAGTTCCGCCCCAAAGCAAGACATCGGCAAGCCGGCGGCTTGCGCAAGATTTCCACTTCAGCAACTGGCACCTCGGATGCTCAACTGCCAATTGAGCGGTCGACAGCCGGCAATATGTGAACGCTTTGTATTAATAATAATCCGCCGGTTATCGGGTTCACGCCGCGATTGCAGTCGTATGAAGACTAGACCCACCGGTCGGTCCGGCTTTACCGTGACCGAAATAATGATCGTGGTGGGAATCGTCGCCTTGCTAGCGGAGGTGTCGATTCCCAGTTTCCTCGAAGCACGCGGAACGGCACAGGCAAGAATCTGTATTGCCAATCTGCGCCAGATCGATAACGCCAAGCAACAATGGGCACTGGAATCCCTGCGGAATCCTGCTGACGTGCCCACGACGGTCGATCTCGCGGAATACGTCACGCGCTCGTCCGTGACGGACCACGAATTGAACATCACCTGCCCGCTGGACCCATCGAAGACGTACGATACGAGCTACAATACGCTCGATCTGACGGTCGCGCCGGAGTGCCGCCAGCGTCCCTTGCGGCATTTCATCCAGTAATCACAGGTTTGACACGCCGCAGCACTAGGCCAATTTAAGGCCGTGCTGCGGAGCCGTAGAAAATTCCTGCGTTGGGCGCTGGCCGGAGCCGCCGTCTCCGCTGCCGGCGGAGCGTATTGGATCAATACTTCGCAACGGCGCGTGGCTCGCTGGCTGCGGCAAATCATCGCCGATTCAAAACGCGAGATTCTTCCGTCGCCTGCCAAACCCAATCCGGCGGCGTGGAACGACAATGACATCACCATCGCATGGCTCGGACACGCGACGGTGCTGATCGATTTCTACGGTGTAAAAATCCTGACCGATCCCGCATTTGGATTGCGTGTGGGCATCTCTCTCGGATTGGGAACCGCCGGCCCGAAACGTTACGTCGCGAGCGCCTTGAGTTCGCGGGAGCTGCCACCGGTCGATGTGATCCTCCTTTCGCACGCGCACATGGATCACATGGATTTGCCCTCCTTAAGGAAGCTTCCCAAAGGAGCCTTCACCGTTACAGCAAGAGACACGAGCGACATTTTGGACGGCACGCGGAAGAACGTTTCCGAACTCGGCTGGGGCGAAACGGCTGAACTGGCAATTCCCAAACGCGGCGCCCTGAGCGTGGAAGCCTTTGAGGTAAAACATTGGGGCGAACGCTGGCCGAGCGAGAAGGCGCGCGGCTACAACGGCTACGTGCTGCGGCGCGAAGGGAAGGCGATCCTGTTCGGCGGCGACACGGCGGACACGCCGTTGTTCAAGGATCTCGCAAGCAAGGCTCCTTACGAGGCTGCGATCATGCCGATCGGGGCGTATGAACCGTGGATATGGAACCATTGTTCACCCGAGCAGGCCGTGAAACTGGCGAACGAAGCCGGCGCAAAATACATCGTTCCCGTTCACCATCAGACCTTCCGGCTCAGTCACGAGCCCATGACAGAGCCGATTGATCGCTTTGTCGCCGCACTCGATTCCGAGCCGGAACGGGTTGCGCTGCAACAGATCGGCGAAACGTTTGTCTGTCCGAAGACCTGATCAAATCGAACATTCGCCTCAACTTTCACCCGCGCGAGGCGAGGCCACTGTGTTTAGTGAATGTCGATTATTCCCCGACTCCTTCCCTGTTCCATTCCGAAGCTGCGCCCGACGGCTCTCCAGCTTTCTGATTGAAAACCCGTTTTACTGCCGCCAAGCTTTCACCATGCAATCAGTTTTTACCGGACCGGTTTACGTAGTGCGCGACAATATCGACACGGATCAGATCATTCCCGCCCAGTTTCTGAATCTCGTGCCGACGATTGCCGAGGAATACGAAAAGCTCGGCTCCTACGCCCTCTGCGGCTTGCCTGAATCCCTTTACCCAACCCGCTTTGTCAAAGACGGCCAGCTTGATTCTGAATATCCGATCGTTCTCGCCGGCAAGAATTTCGGCTGCGGCAGCTCTCGCGAACATGCGCCCATCGCGATGGGATCGGCCGGCTGCAAAGTAGTTCTGGCGGAAAGTTTCGCCCGCATCTTCTTCCGCAATTGCGTTTCGACTGGCGAACTCTATCCGTGCGAAATCACTGAACGACTGGTGGACACGCTCAAGACCGGCGACGTGGTCACCGTTGATCTGGACGCCGCCACCGTCACGGTGAAAAACACCGGCAAGGTTTTCAATTTCAAACCGCTGGGCGATGTTCGTCCCGTTGTGGACGCCGGCGGCCTGTTCAACTTCGCGCGCAAGAGCGGCATGATCACCAAGTAGTCTCCGACCTTTGATGAATCTCCTGCCCTGCCCACGCGAATTGAAACGCGGGGCAGGGTTCTTCTTTCTGCCATCTCGATCGCGGATTCAGATGGCGCCCGGCGCAGAGGATTCCGATTGGAAGGTGGCGGTTGGGCGGCTAAATGAATTCGGATTTTCCATCGCCGCCGGCCCGACTGCGCTTTCACTCCGCCGTTCGAGCAACCTTGCTCGAAATGGCTACGAGCTGTTGATCGATCGCGGTGGAATTCAGATTTCCGGCAACGATGCGGCGGGCGTTCACGCGGCAATTTCCACCCTGCGCCAGATTCTGCGCGAACACGGCCGCCAACTGCCGTGCCTCAGCATTCGCGACTGGCCGGACTTTGAACGTCGCGGTGTCATGCTCGACGTTTCGCGCGGTCGAGTTCCCAATCTCAAAACACTCCTTCAACTGGCGGAACATCTTGCTGATTTCAAAGTCAACGAGCTGCAGCTCTACTTCGAACACACGTTTGCGCATCGCGACTTCCGTTCGGCGTGGCAGAGCTGGGGCGCCATCACGCCCAGCGAAATCCGGAAGTTGTCGGCGCATTGCCGGCGGCTGGGAATCGACCTGGTCCCGAATCAAAACTCGTTCGGCCATCTGCGAGAACTGCTGGCTCATCCCGAACTGAAGGCGCTCGCTGAAGTTTCCGAACCTTACGAGAGTTCGCCCGGCGAGTTCCTGCGCTATCCATCGACGTTCGCGCCAAATCATCCCGACGTCATTCCGTTGCTGCGACGCCTTTACGACGGACTGCTTCCGGGCTTTTCCAGCGATCGTTTCAACGTGGGTTGCGATGAAACCTGGGATTTGGGCCGGGGACAGAGTCGCGCACTTTGCGAGCGCCGGGGCAAGGGCCGCGTTTACCTGGATTTCCTGCTGCGCGTCCAACGCGAGGTATCGCGTCGCGGACTGAAGATGATGTTCTGGGGCGACATCATCCTGAAACACCCCAAGCTGATCCGTGAGTTGCCGCGCAATGCGATTGCGTTGAACTGGGGATACGAAGCGAATCATCCGTTCGAACGAGAAGCCCGGCTGTTTGCCCGCGCGGGAATTCCCTTTTACGTCTGCCCGGGAACTTCCACCTGGATGACGCTCATCGGCCGGCACGATAACGCGTATGCAAATCTGGAGGTAGCCGCGCGAGCCGACCGCAAAGCTGGTGCGATCGGATATCTGATAACCGATTGGGGCGACGGCGGTCATCCCCAGCCGCTTGCCGTGAGCTACATCCCATTTGCCTTCGGCGCGGCGATGGCGTGGAGCCCGGCTCAATGCGAGCAACGCCTGCTGAAGACGGTGTTGAGCCGCGATGTGTTCCATGATCCTACGCACTCCGTCGTCCGGGCCGCATTGAAACTGGGAGTTGCGCATCGGCGCCTGGAATATTTCGAGCCGAACTCGACGCCGTTGGGCGCTGCGATTGCCGCACCGCCGTTGGCTGCGCGCGAGTTGTTCTGCCGGAATGGACTGAAGTATTTCAGCCGGATTCCCGCGCGACGCATCCGCTCGGCCTGGAGGGAAATCGAATTGCAGCTCGGTGAAATCAAACGCAGCAAACCCCAATCAATCGATGGAAGAATCTTGCGCGAGGAATTGGAACTTGCAGCGCGAATGGCAGCAGAATCCTGCCGATTCATGCTGTGGCAACAGGCGTTGGAGAAACGGGAAACAACGATTGCCGGTTCGCTGGCACGTTCCGGAGCGGCCGAAATGCGCCGGTTGCAATCAGATTTCAATCGCTACTGGCCGAGTCGCAACAAAGCCACACCGGCTCATTGTTCGGCGTTCCTCGACTGGAGACTGGCGGATTATCGGCGCGGCCACGTGACTTGAGCATCGACGAACGCCGGAAGCAGGCAAACGCGTCCGCGCGTCCGGCGGCGCGGCTTTTCGCAGACTCAGCAAAAGTTCACACACGCCCGCCCTCGTGGAGGAGATACAGCACGGCACCAAACGTGAGCGCAATGAGAAGCCCCAGCAGCATTCCCAATAGAAGAAACCGCACGTGACGATGGCGCTGGCCGTGAGGCGCGCCCGGAAAAAGAACCTTCCCCAGAAAACGTTCGATCACCATAAATCAGCCTTGGTCCGTCGTGAGCTTGAAGCCGTGCGCCGCACCGTTCAAGTGTTTTCCCGGACGAATTCCATCGCTCGAATTAATTCTCAAAAGTCGGCGCGTTGTTGCACATTCCTGGTTTGCTGGGGTTCAAACCTCCTTCCAACAAAAGGCGTCACTGGCGACGATCCTGTCAACTCTGCTGACTACATATGGAACTCGAAACCGTTGCCAGCTGCCCTCCGCAAACGAATACCGCAACTCCCATCGCGCTGGTTGAAGGCGAACCGTTAAGGATTGATCCAGCCGCACCTTTGACGCTCGCCGCCGGATTGAGATCGACAGCGGCCAGTTTTCCGGAGCGTGGCATTCGCGTGATCAGCGATGGCGGACGGAACACGCTGCTCACCTACTCCGAACTTCTTCGGCGGGCTGAGCGTGTCCTGGCCGGATTGCGTGATGCCGGATTGGCACCGGGCGCAAAAGCTCTGCTCCAGGTGGATTCTCTCGAAAATTACTTCCCCGCGTTCTGGGGCTGCCTGCTGGGCGGGATCATCCCGACCACCGTTGCCATCGCGCCCACCTATGCCGAACGCAATGGCGTGGTGGACAAACTGGCGAATGCATGGCGGCTGTTGGACAAGCCGGCCGTAATCACCACCGGACGTCTTCGCGATGCAATCCAAGGACTGCAATCGGTCGCCGCCATGGAAAGCTTGCGGACGTTGACGATTGAAGACCTGCTTTCCGCTTCCCCAATGCCGGATCCGCACGAACCCAAGCCCGAGGACATCGCCTTCATTCAGCTTTCGTCCGGCAGCACAGGAATTCCCAAGTGCATTCAGCAGAGCCACGGGAACATCATTGCGCACATCCATTCCTCGGCGCAGTTCAACGCCTACTCGCCAGATGACATCACGTTCAACTGGCTGCCGATGGATCACGTGGTGCCGATTCTCACGTTTCATCTCAAGGACACTTACCTCGGCTGCCAGCAGATACATTCACCGACACAGCTCGTGCTCGCAAACCCCCTGCTCTGGCTGGATTCAATGGAGCAGTTTCATATCACGCACAGCTGGGCGCCAAACTTTGGATTCAAACTCGTAAGCGAACGCCTTAGCCGTTCCCCGGACCGAAACTGGGATTTGAGCGCCGTCCGCTTCTTCATGAATGCGGGCGAGCAGGTCACGATGCCGGTCGTGCGAGATTTCCTTCGTGGCCTGTCACGATTTGGATTGCGCGAAGACACGATGCAACCGGCTTTCGGGATGGCGGAAGTATGCACATGCATGACGTATGCGAACGGATTTGGACTGAACTCCGGGGCACGGCGCATAGCGAAGTCTTCCTTGAACGGCGACCTCGAAGAGGCGAATGGACCCGACAGTGAAACGGTTGAGTTCGTCAGTCTGGGAACGGTCACGCCAGGAATTTCGATCCGGATCGCTGATCCAGAAAATCGCGTTCTACCCGAACTCCGCATCGGGCGACTGCAAATCAAGGGACCCGTCGTGACGCCTGGTTATTACCGAAACGATGAGGCCAACGCTGACGCGTTCGTCGGCGAGGGCTGGTTCAACACAGGCGACCTGGGTTTCATTGCCGGGCGCGAACTGTATCTGACCGGCCGCGAAAAGGAGATGATCATCATCCGCGGCGCCAAATATTATTGTTATGAAGTCGAAGACGTGGTGAACAGCATCCCGGGAGTCGACCCCACGTTTGTGGCCACCTGCGGCACAAGCGATCCACGCACTGGCACGGAGACACTCGCGGTCTTCTTTGTGCCGGCCGACGACGCGGACGCCTTTGGCGTCGCACAGGCCATTCGGAAACAGGTCACAGCCAGTCTCGGAATTGCGCCGGGCCTCGTGGTGCCGCTGCCACGCACCCAGTTCCCGAAAACGACCAGCGGCAAGATTCAACGGACTCAGTTGAGGAAGTTGCTCGAAAGTGGCGCCTTCAATTCCGTTCTCGAGGGTTTGGAGCGTGCTGCAAACGCCGTATCACTTCCGGTCGCGGCTGGCGGCGTTGCCGATGCGATCGCGACGATTTGGGAAGAAGTTCTGGAGCGGAGGGCCATCCCGGCGAATGCGCACATCTTCGAACTGGGTGGCGATTCCCTGAAGGCAACCCAGATCGCATCGCGCATTCGCGAACGCTGGCAAACGGATTTCCCACTGCACCTGCTGTTTGGCGACGCGGGCACCATCGCCGGAATGGCGCAATGGATCGCCAATCGTCATGAGACTTCCGACCTTCCGCCCCCGATTCATACCACGCCGCGGAGCGCGGTGCTGCCGCTGTCGTATTCGCAACTCCGGCTCTGGCTGGCGGACCAGATCGACCCGGGAACATCGCTCTATAACATTGGGCGCACATTCACGATTCGAGGTCCGCTGAATTTCAACGCGCTTGAAACCGCGTTGAAACGGGTCGTGGATCGTCATGAAATCCTTCGCACCATTTATACGTT
>CAMLLE010000004.1 GCA_946480555.1 uncultured Verrucomicrobia subdivision 3 bacterium | reverse complement strand
ATTTTCAGTAAGTGGAATGCGCGAGGCGAGAAAAGGTTCAATTGGGGGAGTTTCAAGTTTGAAGTTTCAAGTTTTCAGGGGGGCGGGGCTCCAACTAACACGGTCGGCGCGAACGTACCTTGTTGGCAAAATCGGAACGCCACCTCTTCGTAGAGATAGCCAGAGCCTTACGCGAAGCTTCCCTGTTCAATCAACTGCTCTCGGTTCCCCTTATTTTCGCACTCCAACGGAGTGCCGACGGGCAGCCACAGGTGAAGCGAAGCGAAACCAGTGGGATATCGATCAAAACGTCTTCGCCCCAAAGTGGGCGACGGGGCTCTGCCGCCCCTTCGGGGCTTATCGCATTTTTACTTTTATCCACGGGTTTCGCTTCGCTGCACCCGTGGCTACTTGCTTTCGCTCCTCCGGAGCTGGGATTGGTTCCAGTGCGCTTGAATCTTGAAACTTGAAACCGCGAATCAACTTCCAGGTGAATTCCGCTTCAACCTGTGCCACCTGTTGAGCATGGAAAAACTCAATGCAGCGCAGATCAAGCAAGCCCTTCCTTCCGTTCCCGAATGGAAGAAGAAAGGTTCAACCATCTCCCGCACGTTCCAGTTCAAGGATTTTCCCGACGCGATCAAGTTCGTGAACGCCGTTGCCAGGCGTGCGGAGAAAGCCGGGCATCATCCCGACATCGACATTCGCTGGAACAAGGTCACGCTCGCGCTCTCCACGCACGACGCTGGCGGCCTGACGCAGAAGGATTTTGATCTGGCCAAGCAAATGGATCGCCTATAGGTTCCGCCCCCGAACGGCACGGGCCGCTCGTCCGGCTTCGCGGACTTCACTTAGCGATCAGGCAAGACAATGGCAACCACTGACACTCAAGACGTTTCCACGCTCTTCAAAAAGCATTTCAACCAGACGCCCACCTATACCGTGCGTGCGCCGGGTCGATTGGAATTGCTGGGCAACCACACGGATTACAACGACGGCCTCGTCATGGCGCTGGCGGTGGACAAATACATTTTCTTCGCCGCGTCACCGCGCACCGATGGAAAGATCGAACTGATTTCATCCGCGTTTCCGCAGCCGGAAATCTTCCCGGTGGACAAGATCGAGAAGAATCCCGCCGCGCCATGGGCGAACTACGTGAAGGGCGTGTTGCTGCAGCTGCGCCAGCGCGGCGTTCACTTCAGCGGCTTCAACGCCGCCATCACCGGTACCATTCCCATGGGCGCGGGCATGAGCAGCTCGGCTGCACTGGAAGTCGGCACGGCGTTGATCGTCCGCAAATTGTTCCCTTACACGCTGACCGCGACTGGGCTGGGCGCCGCGCCGCAACGCGATGCCAAGGGCGAATTGCCGCCGCTGACCGCTGCGGAACGGCTGGAGATTGCGAAGGTCGGCCAGGCTGCGGAAAACAAGTTTGTCGGCGTGAACTGCGGTCTGCTCGATCAGATCTCATCCTTGTTCGGAAAAGCGTCGTCGGTGGTGGACATCGACTGCCATTCGCTCTCTGTGGAAAATTCGCCGATGCCGGGTGAGGCGATCATTGTTTGCAACTCGGGCGTGAAGCATGAGTTGATCGGCGGCGAGTACAACGAATTGCGGCAGAATTGCGAGAACGCGGCGCAGAAGCTTGGCGCGAAGTTCCTCCGCACGGTTGATCCGAAAGACGTTGAGGCGAACAAGTCGAAGCTGACGCAGCGCGAATACGAATGCGCGAAGCACGTGACGACGGAGATCGCGCGTGTGGTGGCTGGAGCGAAGGCGTTGCAGACGGGCGATCATCAGCAATTCGGCCAATACATGTTCCAGAGCCACGAAAGTTCGCGCGACTCCCTGAAGAACAGCACGAAGGAACTCGACGTGCTGGTCGAACTCGCACGGAAGCATCCGGGCTGCCTCGGCGCGCGTTTGACGGGCGGCGGATTCGGTGGCGCGACAATCAACCTCGTGAAATACCACGAAGCGCAGAGCTTCATCGACTACATGACGCGCGAGTACGAGAAAGCGGTCAACGTGAAGATGACGCCGCTCGTGTGCCAGATCGTGGACGGCGCGGCTTGATTGGCTGTTCAGCCACGGATCGAACACGGAAGAAACACGGAAGCGGAAGCTGCGTACGCATTCGCTGGATCGGTCGGATGATCGACTGAAAGACAACATCCAGCTTCGCCCTCCTGGTTTTCGGGTGGAAGTCTTTTGCGATAGCGGCGCGCGCGGAGCGACGCGCCCTACCGTCTGTGTTCCATCTGCGGCCCGGCTTTCACTTCTTCCCCGGTTTGCGTGATTGCTGGAATTGTCTCAGCGTCGCCGGGTTTTCTTCAAAGAACCGCGCGAGGTCGGAAAGCACCTGCACCGTCGCGGGGCTCATGTGATGTTCGATGCCTTCGATGTCCTGATGCTGCATTTCGGGATCGAGGCCGAAAAGGGAGAAAAACCGGGAAAGGGTGGCATGCCGGTTTTGAATGCGCTGGGCTACTTCGCGGCCTTCATCCGTCATGACGAGTCCGCGATATTTTTCGTACTTCAGATAACCGGCCTTGGCGAGGCGCTGCACCATCACCGTCACCGACGCCTGCTTCACGTTGAGCGATGAAGCGATGTCCACCGCGCGGGCGTAGCCCTTCTGCTCGATCAATTCGTGGATTCGCTCCAGGTAATCTTCGGCGCTCTGGCTCGGCGATGCTTTTGGCATTGTGCAGCGATTAAACACGGTTTCGATCAGTTCGCAAGGTTACGGCGCGAGAAAGCAGTCCTTCTGCGCATTTCCTCTTTGCTCCACTCGCGTTTCGGGAGTAAACAGCAATGCACGAAATGGACTTCGATTCGAACACGATTCCGCTGCGGCCCGCGTGGGTCGAAATTGACTTGGGCGCGCTTCGCCGGAACCTGCAACTCATCCGCCGCGACCTTCCGGCGCACGTGAGATTGCTCGCCGTCGTCAAAGACGAAGCTTATGGCCACGGCGCGGAGGAAGTGGGTCGCATCAGCCTCGAAGAAGGCGCGAGCGGCCTCGGGTTGAGCAATCTGGAGGAAGGCGTCGCGCTGCGCGAAAGCGGCATTGACGCGCCGCTGCTGCTGCTCGGTGAACGGCAGGAAGCGGAATTGCCCTGGTGCGTGCGGCACAATCTCACGGTTTGCGTCAATGAAGCCACCACCGTGCGCACGCTGGCAAAAGTCGCCGCGCAAGCGGGCCGCCGCGTGCCGGTACATTTGAAGATCAACACAGGCATGAGCCGCTACGGTGTGCGATGGGACGAAGCGTTGCCACTGGTGGAGCAGATCCTTTCTGAGAAATCGCTGCTGCTCGAAGGCGTCATGAGCCATTTCTCTCAGTCGGATGAAACCGACAAGACGTTTGCGAATCTCCAGATTTCCCGTTACGACGAAGTTCTTCGCCCGCTCGCGGAACGCGGCATTCGCGTGCAGCAACATCTCTGCAACAGCGGCGGTTTCCTCGACCTGCCGCACGCACATCGCGACATGGTTCGCACGGGGATTCTGATGTTCGGTATTTTTCCATCATCCGTTTGCCGCCGCATTCCGGGAATTCAGCCCGTGATGTCCGTGAAAGCCAGGATTGCGGCGATCCAGCATTTGAAGCCTGGCGAAGTCGTGGGTTATGGCATGCGCTACACCGCGCCGACACATCGCCGGATTGCTGTGTTGCCGATCGGTTATGGCGATGGATTTCCACGGGTGCGAAATCTCGGCGCAGCGCTCCTGCACGGGAAACGGGCGCCCATCGTGGGCGGCATCGCGATGGACGCCTTGATGGTGGACGTGACGGAAATTCCCGAAGCGCAGATGTGGGATGAAGCCGTGATCATGGGCCGCCAGGGTAGCGAAGAGATCAATGTCCACGAAATGGCGAAGCTGAAGAACTCCGTGAGCTACGATGTGTTGACGAGCTGGCGATTGCGCCTGCGAAGAAAGTCCGTGAACGCCGCGCCGGCGGTGGTTCAGAAGCCCGCTGAAGTCGGCGTGAACTGAGACGGCGCCCGCCGCCTGCGAGATGAGCGCGCCCGCCTGCCGGGTTGAATCCACTCCAGACTCGACACCCGATTTGGGAGCATTGAAACTCGGCGGCCATGAATGCGCTGCTGCTGTCCGGCGGCCGGATTATCGATCCGGCGAACCGCCTCGATTCCGTTTCCGATCTCCTTGTTGTTGATGGGAAGATCGCTGCCATCGGAGCCGACGCCAGCGCCAAAGCTCCCGCTGGCGCGGAGCGTATGGATGTTTCGGGCCTGGTGGTTTGTCCGGGCTTGATTGATCTTCATGTTCATTTGCGCGAACCGGGCCAAACGGCGAAGGAGACCATTTCCACCGGCACCATGGCTGCAGCGCGCGGCGGTTTTACTTCCGTCGTTTGCATGCCCAACACTTCGCCATCCATCGACAACGCGGGAACCGTCGCGCTGATCCGCGATCGCGCGGAACAGGACGGCAAGGTGAACGTTTTCGTAGCAGGCGCGATTACGAAGGGAATTGCTGGCGAAGAACTGGCTTCGATCGGCTCCTTGAAGAAGGCCGGTGTGGTGGCGATCACGGACGATGGCCATTGCGTTCAGAACAATGAACTCATGAGGCGCGCTTGCGAATATGCAAAGATGTTTGATCTGCCGGTGATGGATCACTGTCAGGATTACTCGCTCGTGACCGACGGCGTGATGCACGAAGGCTACTGGAGCACGGCGCTGGGATTGCGTGGCTGGCCGGCAGCCGGCGAGGAAATGATCGTGGCGAGGAACATCCTGCTCGCCCAGCTCACCGGTGCGAGTGTGCATTGCCAGCACATCAGCGCGGCCGGCAGCGTGGAATTGATTCGCGATGCCAAGCGCCGTGGCATTTCGATTTCCGGCGAAGCCTGCCCGCATCATTTCATCCTCACCGATGCCGCGGTCGCGGGCAGTGACAAGTTTTGGAACGGCGATGGCAAAGCGATTTTTGGAATTGGCGACCGGCCGATCAGCGAGCTGCCGAGCTGGCCGCCTTACGACACGAGCGTGAAGATGAATCCGCCCTTGCGTTCGGCGAAGGATCGCGAGGCGATTCTCGAGGGCCTGGCCGATGGAACGCTTGAAGTGCTGGCGAGCGATCACGCGCCGCACTGCGGTTTTGAGAAGGAAGTGGAGTTTGATTACGCGCCGTTTGGGATCACGGGCCTGGAGACCGAGCTGGCGCTGTCGCTCATGCAGCTGTATCACACCGGACTGCTGCCGCTCTCGAAGGTCATTGAGAAATTCACCGCGGCTCCGGCGCGATTGCTGCGTTTGAAGAAGGGCGCGTTGAGCATTGGCGCGGATGCTGACATCACGGTGTTCGATCCGGAGCGCGCCTGGTCATTTGACAGAGGAGAGACTGCGAGCAAGTCTTTGAACAGCCCGTTCTACGGCTGGCCGCTGAAGGGAAAGGCGGTTGCCACAATTGTCGCGGGACGGAAGGTGTGGGTCGAACGTAACGAAATATTAACTGCTTAATCCTATGAAAAAACTAGCCGTCGCTCTGCTCGCTTGCTGGACATTGCTCGCCGTCAACGCCGCCGAAGGCGAATGGATGACGGATCTCACCGCGGCTCAAACCAAGGCCAAGGCGGAAAACAAACTGGTGCTGGTGGATTTCACCGGCTCTGACTGGTGCCCGCCATGCAAGGCGCTTCACAAGAATGTTCTGACTGCGCCGGAGTTCACCGCTTACGCGAAAACCAACCTTGTGCTGGTGGAAGTGGATTTCCCCCGCTCCAAACAGCAGTCGAAGGAGTTGAAGGAAGCAAACAAGGCGCTGGCCGCGAAATACAAAGTCACCGGTTATCCCACGGTGATCGTCATGAACGGCGATGGTCGTGTGCTGAAACGCGAAACCGGCTACGGTGGCGACGATGCGAAGGAATACGTGGCTGGGCTGGCGAAGTTGAAGAAGTAACCTCTCGCAAAATAGTCCCCTCGGAACGACGCTGCGGTCCGGGCTTAAAGCTTGACCGGCAGCGTCGCGCCTCTAGCATCGCGCGCGGTCGCAGACGAATGAAAGCAATTCTGGCTCTTGAAGACGGTTCCGTGTTCCACGGCGAAGGTTTTGGCGCTCGCGCCTCCGCTTGTGGCGAAGTTTGTTTCAATACTTCGATGACGGGTTATCAAGAGATCCTCACCGACCCTTCCTACAAAGGCCAGATCGTCACGATGACGTATCCGCTCATCGGCAATTACGGCGTCAATCTGCTCGATGTCGAATCCTGGCGTCCGCACGTGGCTGGTTTTGTCATTCGTGAGTTGTCCCCGGTAGTCAGCAGCTGGCGCGCGGATTATTCGCTCGGTGATTACCTCCAGCAGAACGGAATCCCTGGAATTCAAGGCATCGACACGCGCGCGCTGACCAAGAAACTGCGCGTGCGCGGCGCGATGAACGGTTTCATTTCGACTGAGGACATTTCCGACGCGGAAGCCGTCAATCGAGCGAAGACTTGGACCGGCCTGGTGGGCGTGGATTACGTGAAGGAAGTCACGCACCCGAAAGCATTCATCTGGGACGAGAAAGACGAGCAGAGCGCGCGTTTCAACGTGGTGCGCGGCACGGCCGTCGCCGATGCGCGGAAGGTTCGCGATCCGTTGCCACCAGCAGACATTCCGATCGTGGCCTACGATTTCGGGATGAAATACAACATCCTGCGCCGGTTGCGTCAGCAAGGTTTCAAAGTCCAGGTGGTTCCCGCCACGACTCCGGCGGCGGAAGCGTTGAAGTACAAGCCGGCGGGAGTGTTTCTTTCCAACGGCCCGGGCGATCCTTCAGCGTTGGGTTACGCAGTTGAAGCGGCGCGCGACCTGGTGAAGAGCGGCATTCCAATTTTTGGCATCTGCCTCGGACACCAGATTCTTGGCCAGGCGTTCGGTGGAAAGACTTTCAAACTCAAGTTTGGTCATCGCGGCGGCAATCAGCCCGTGAAGGATCTCGAAACCGGCAAAGTGGAAATCACTTCGCAGAACCACGGTTTCGCCGTCGATCCGAAATCGCTCCCCAGTGACGTTGCTGTGGACCGTGTGAACTTGAACGACCAGACCGTGGAAGGCATGCGGCACAAGACGAAGCCGATCTTCTGCGTGCAGTATCATCCGGAAGCTTCGCCGGGCCCGCACGATTCGACGCCGCTCTTCGCGGAGTTTCGCGCGATGCTGGAAAAACGCGGCTGAAGCGCGTGTCAACAATCACGCGTCCGCGTTTGCGTTTGACTTGAAGTTGTTCGTGGCGATAATCCCGCACAGGCGTAAACAAATATGGCAAGACTCGTTGTCCTCAACACGGGAATGTCCGGACGCTCCGTCGATCTCAGCGTGGACAAAACCACCATCGGCCGGGTTGATGACAATACCTTCCAGATCGCTGATCCATCCGTTTCCAGTCATCACTGCGAAGTTCTCCTGCGGGGGACGGAAGTCGTCATCAAGGATCTCGGTTCCACCAACGGTTCCTACATCAACGGCGAACAAATCACCGAGAAGGCACTGAAGCCTGGACAAACGTTGCGGCTCGGCCAGGTGGAATTGCGCCTTGAAACCGAAGGAGCGCCAGCCAGCGCCGCTCCCGCAGCACCCGGTGCCGCTCCTGCCCCCGCGCCGGCTTCTGGCAAGAAGCTGGATCAAACCATGGTCATGCAACGCGGCGTGAGCTTGAACGAACTCGAAGGTCATCGCACCGGCGGATTTGACACCACGAGCAAGGCCTTCTCCAAGAAGAACGACAAGGGCAACAAGATGTTCCTCATCGGCGGAATCGTCGTCGTGGTGATCATCATTGGCGTGCTGCTCGTAGCAATCCTGATGGCCAAGAGCCAGTAAGCGGCGAGCCGTTGGAGACGACGTAAGGAGTCTCAATTTCCCTCGAAGCTCAGTTGGAGACTCCTCGCGTCGTCTCCCGCAAAGAAGATCGGTGCCGCTCCCCGTTCCTCAACCCTTCAACCACTTCGCCACGTCCGCTGCTGCGTAGGTGATGATGATGTCCGCGCCAGCGCGCCGCATCGCAAGCAACGATTCCAAAGTCACGGCCCGTTCATCGATCCAGCCCTTCTCCGCCGCCGCCTTGATCATCGCATGTTCCGCGCTCACCGCGTAAGCCGCCGTGGGATAGCCGAACTCCGCTTTGACGCGATACAAGATGTCGAGGTAAGCGAGCGCCGGTTTCACCATCACCATGTCCGCGCCTTCCTGAATATCGAGCGCCACTTCCCGCAACGCTTCGCGCGCGTTTCCGGCGTCCATCTGGTAGCTGCGCCGATCGCCAAACTTGGGCGTCGATTCCGCCGCTTCGCGGAACGGACCGTAATAAGCCGACGCAAACTTCGCCGCGTAAGACATGATTGGCGTGTTCTCGAATCCGCGTTCGTCCAGTAACGTCCGCATCGCCCGCACCCGGCCATCCATCATGTCACTTGGCGCGACAATGTCCGCTCCCGCCTCCGCATGGCTGAGCGCCGTTTGCGCCAGCAATTTGAGCGAAGGATCATTCAGGATCTCCGCGCCGGACCTGGCCTGATGCACGATGCCGCAATGCCCGTGTTCCATGTATTCGCACAGGCACACGTCCGTGATCACCAGCAGCTGCGGCAGTTCCTTCTTCAGCAGCCGCACCGCTTCCTGAACGATGCCTTTTGCGGCGTAAGCTCCGGAAGCTTTCGCGTCTTTGCGATCGGGAATGCCAAAGAGCAACACGGCCGGTACGCCAGCCGCAAATGCTGCCGTGGCGTCCTTGAGCAACTCATCCAATGACAATTGAGACACGCCGGGCATGGCGTTGATCGGTCGGCGAATCTTGCGTCCGAACCGCACGAAGAACGGCAGGACTAGCTGCGAAGCGGAAAGTTGCGTTTCGCTGACGAGCTTGCGCAGCGCGGCGCTTTGCCGCAGGCGGCGTGGACGGTACTCCGGAAACTGACCCACGGAATTCAGGCTCATGCGCAGAATGTAAGGGGCAAGTTCCAAGTTCCAAGTTCCAAGTTCCAACAAGATAGGTGCGGGTTCTTCGAACGACTCGAAGCGTCCGACAAAACATTCAACGCTGAACTTCCAATGATGTTGAATGTTGAATGTTCATTGTTGAATGTTCCGTCAACTCTCGCTGGTGGGGCGCGTCTCTCCGAGCGCGCCGCGGTGCGTCGTAAAAGCATGAACGGCGCGCACGGAGTGACGCGCCCTACCCTGACGACGCGGGAAAATGCCGGTTGCAAGGTGGCAAACTTTCCGCACGTTGTAGGCAATCAAGAGAACGCGTTGCCATGAAAATATCCCATGTCCAGCTGCTTGCCGCTGTTTCAACGAGTCTTCTTTGCGCGGACTTCAGGTTCGCGACGGCAGCCGACCTCGCGGCGCCAACCATGCGAAGCGACACAAACACTGCGACCGTTATCCGGCGCGCCGATCTCTATCACGACGGCTGGATCGATCTGAATCGGAACGGTTCCAAGGATGTTTACGAGGATTCGACTGCACCGATCGACACGCGCATCGTGGACTTGCTGCGCCGGATGAATGAAACCGAAAAGATCGGCCAGCTGTGGCAGCGTCCGCTCGCCGACGCCAAGAACGATGCGCCATTGATAGCGCGCGGCGAAATCGGATCGTATCTCGGCGTCGATCTCGCCGGGCCGAAATTTCGCGACGAGCTGCAGCGCGTCGCCATTGAGGAAAGCCGTCTCGGCATTCCTTTGATCTTCGGCTACGACACCATCCACGGATTCCGCACGGTTTTTCCCATCCCGCTCGCGCTCTCATGTTCGTGGGAGCCTGAGTTGCTGGAACGCGTCAGTGCCATTGCCGCCCGCGAATCGCGCGCCGCCGGCATCAACTGGACCTTCGCGCCGATGGTGGATATTGCCCGCGATCCGCGTTGGGGCCGCATCGCAGAAGGGAATGGCGAAGATCCGTGGCTCAGTCAGCAGTTCGCCGTGGCAGCCGTTCGAGGGTTTCAGGGAACGAATGCTGCCGCAGCGGATCGTGTCGCCGCATGCCTGAAGCATTACGTGGGTTACGGCGCCGCAGAAGGCGGGCGCGACTACAACACGACGGAGATCGGCATCTCCAGTCTGCGCAACATTTACCTGCCGCCGTTCAAAGCGGGCGTGGACGCCGGCGCGCTGACCTTGATGTCGGCGTTCAACGCGTTGAACGGGATTCCCACTTCGGGCAACTACTTCACGCTGACGGAAATCCTCCGGAACGAATGGAAGTTCGAAGGAACAGTCGTCAGCGATTACGACTCGGTGAGGGAACTGATGCGGCACGGTTACGCGGAGGACGAATCCGAAGCGGCGCGTCTGGGGCTTTCGGCCGGTGTGGACATTGAGATGGTTTCCGACACGTATCGGCAGCATCTCGGCGCGTTGATTCGCAGTAATGCAATTCCGGCGGCGACGTTGGATGAAGCTGTGCGCCGGGTGTTGCGCTTGAAGTTCCGCTGCGGAATGTTCGATCAGCCTTACACGCCGGCAACGGAAAAACCTTACCTGCGCGCGGATGCCTTGAAGCTCGCGCGCGAAGCAGCAGCCAAATCGGTGGTGCTCGTCAAAAACGAACGCGAGCTTCTGCCGCTGCAGAAAGGCCGGCGCGTTGCGCTGATCGGTCCCTACGGTGACAGCCACGATTTGCTCGGTTGCTGGCCGGCAGTCGGGCAGCCCGGTGAAACGACCACTCTGGCCACGGCGCTGCGAACGGCACTGGGCACGAACAGCGTGGTGATCTCGCCCGGCGCGGAAATGGAAACGAATCGGACCGACATGATTTCCGCCGCGCTGGAAGTGGCGCGATCCGCTGATGTGATCGTGCTCGCGATCGGCGAGCCGTCGAAGTTCTCCGGCGAAGCGCACAGCCGGCAGACGCTGAACCTGCCCGGCGCGCAGGAGTTGCTGGTGGATCGTATTTGCGAGTTGGGCAAGCCGGTCGTGGCGATCGTGTTCACCGGCCGGCCGCTGAGCATTCCCGCGGTTCTTGAGAAGTGCGATTCCGTTTTGATTGCCTGGCATCCGGGTGTGCAAGCGGCGGAAGGGCTGGCGGATGTGCTCACTGGCAAAGTGGAACCGGTCGGACGGCTGACGGTTTCCTGGCCGCGCACGATTGGCCAGATTCCGATGCATTACAACTATCTCGCGACCAGCCGCACGTTCACCGATGAATACGGCAGCCATTACCTGGATGGCCCGCGCACGCCGTTGCTGCCGTTCGGCGCCGGGATGGGCTACACACATTTCGAAATCGGCCCGGTCCGATTGAGCGCGACGAACGCGACATCGGCGCAGCCTCTTTCTGCCACGGCTGTGGTGCGAAACACCGGCAAGCGACCAGGCCGGGCGGTGGTTCAACTTTACATTCGCGATCACGCGGCGAGCGGCGGAGCTCGGCCAGTGCGGGAATTGCGTGGCTTCGAACGCGTCGAACTCCCGCCCGGTGCTCAACGCGAAGTGAGCTTCGAACTCGACGATGAGGCGCTGGGCTACTGGCTCCCGAATGGAAGATGGACCGTCGAGCCCGGACGCTTCTCGGTGTGGATTGGCCTGGACAGCGTCACGACGAACGGCGCGTCATTCCTCCTCGCCCGCTGATCAACGAACTTCAAAAACAAAAATCCCGGCGAAGCCCGCACTTCGCCGGGACCCAACACCACTGTCACCAAACTACGGACGACGCAGACGGAAGAACACGGCGGGATTCGTTGACGAGATCGGCAACATGATCGAGTTCGCCGAAGCCGAGGCCGGGATGTCCGTCCAGTTTGTGTTGAGGCCGGCATTCAAGGTGTTTGTCTGAGCCTGCAACACCCAGCCGAGGTGACTCGAGGGCCAGTTCAGCGTCAGATTGCCGCCCGAAACGCTGAAGGTGATGTTGTTCGGATTCTGCACCGCCCCGGCGATGACGCTGAGCACACCATTCGTGGGATTGAAGTTCCACGCCAGGCCCGCGCCCGGCGCCGGTGAGATGCTGGTGAAGTTTCCGGTGAAGGCGGTGGCGGGGAAGATCTGGAAGCTGTTTCCGGCCGTCAGAGTTCCGCTCACATTGGAAACCGTCAAAGTGCCGTTGTAGCTGATGCTCGTGGCGCCCAGGACTTGATCGCTCGCTGCCGAGCTTTGGTTCACTTCGATGAACACATTGCCGGCGAGCGCCAAGGTGTTGTTGATCGTCAGCGTGCCGAGACCTGCGCCAGGCGACAACGTGCCTCCGGGAGCGATGCTCACCGGGCCTGCAATCGTGCCAGCGCCTGCGAGCGCACCACCGTTGACTGCCGTTGCACCCGTATATGTATTGACCCCGTTCAGGCTCAAACGCCCGCTTCCTTCCTTGATCACACCGAGCGGATTCGTCCCATCGCTGATCGCGCCTGCCACGGTGATGTTTCCTGCGCCCTGGAATGTGATGGACTGAGCATCGACGGTGGTGGAAGTCACGTTTCCCCCAACTGTCAGCAGGCCCGCATCGGATTCGATGATGTAACGCGTGCCTCCTGGGTTCAGCGTGAGCGCGCCGGCGAGCGTGTTCGTGCCAGAGACATGATCGATGGTGGGAATTGCCGGTGAGCGGCCCTCGATCGTGATGTCCTGGCTGAGCGTGATGCTGCCTTGCGCGCCGTCCAGTTCCAGTGTGGAACTCCCGCCCAGGCTGTTGCGGATGGCGATGGGCGATTGGACGTTTGCGATGGCGGCTGGATGCGCGATGCGGAGGATGCCATCGCTGGCGCCGCTCGCATCGGTATCCACGTTCAGGATCCCATTGAAGGAGTTTGCGCCGCTCAACACCAGCGTGCCGGGACCGATCTTCGTGAGGGTTCCGCTGCCGGTGATTTCGTTTGAAACTACGAGCGTGAATCCGGAACCAACATTGAATCCGCCCGCCGTTCCGGAAACGGTGAAGCCGCGCAGGCCGTCGGTAAACGTGATGTTTGTGGTCACGCCCAGTGAACCGCCGGCGAGGGTCACAAAGTCGGGAGTGAAGCCCGCCGCGGTTCCCAGCGCGGTCACAGCTGGAACGGCGACCGTCCCGCCGTTGATCACGGTCTTGCCGGTGTAATTGTTTGTGGCCGCGAGCGTCCAGGTGCCGGAATCGTTCTTCGTCAATGCACCGGCACCCAACGTGATGGGGCCGTTCACGTTTCCATTTCCGGGACCGGTCAGCGTCAGATTGAATCCTGTGCCCGCGATGCCACCTGTGTTCGTCAGATTAAGAGTCGCGCCGCCATCGACCGCAATGGTGCTGTCGGCGGTGAGAGACACGGGGCCGCTCCAGGTCGTGGTGCCTGCGCCGCCCTTGCGCAACGCGCCCGCCGTGTCTGGGCCTGCGCCCGCAATTGACAGTGCTTCACCCGTGAAATCGATATTTGCGTCGAGATACATCCGGCCGCCGTCCTGGATCACCGTGCCGGCGCCGGTCGTGCCGAGCGCGGCAGGATTGCGCGGATTCAGGGAGCCGCTGCTGACGATGGTTTGGCCGGTGTACGTGTTGCTGGCTGAAAGCACGAGCGTGCCGCTGCCAGTGTTGTTCACCGTGCCGCCGGTGATGTTGCCGGACAGAATCACGCTCCCCGAACCGCTGACATTGGTGATATGGCCGCTGCCTTGAATCACATTCGTATAGGTGTAATCGGTCGATCGATTGAACATCAGCACGGCGTTGTTGGTTGTGGGACCGCTGCCCAGCGTGCCCGAAGCGCCGCCGGTGGTCGGCCCGCCGACTTGCAGAATGCCGCCGCTGATCAATGTAGCGCCGGTGTAAGTATTGTCAGTTTCCAATGTCAGCATTCCGGTGCCGCTCTTGGTCAGGCGTCCGGTTGCGATGCCCCCGTTGTTGCCGGTGTAGAAGGCATAATCTTGAGATGAATTCACGGTCACCGAAGCGGACGAAACCATCCCGGAAATGTTGATCGGCGGATTGGCCGAACCGGAGTTGTCGAACGTCACCGAATCGCCCGTGAAGAACACCTGGTTGGTGCCGGACTGCAGCCAGTTCGCCGTGGTGCCAATATCCCACAGGTTGCCCGAACCATCGCCCTGCCAGGTGAGAGCCGCGGGAACGTGCGCCACGAGCAGACCGATCGTCTTCGCGCTGGTGTTGTTGGTGATCAAGAATCCGGGCGGCGCGACGATGTTCGCGAGGTCGCCCGAGAACGAGTTGTAGGTGAACAGCGTGTAGGTGCCGAGGCCCGGCGCTCCGTTCACGAGCGTGATGTTCAACGTGGTGCTGCCGGCAAGGTTCAAGTTTCCGCCGACCGTGATCAGATCGTTCACGCCACCGCCAGACGCGGTGTTGTCGCTCAGGTCAAAACTCAACGCGCCGCCGCCGTTCAAATTCAGGTCACCACTGATGGCGAGCGTCGCGGTGCCCGGGCCGGGTGAAATGATGGAAGTGGAAGCATCGCTCACCGTGCCGCTAACTGTGCCGCCGCCGGAAAGCGCCTGCGCGGGATTCAGCGTGAAGCCGCCGGAGATCGCGGAGACGTTCAGCGTCGTTCCGGCATGCACGGTGATGTTTGTGCTCGAGGCAATGGAGCCGGACGCGCCCAGCGCCAGGATGCCGTTGCTGACGATGGTGGGTCCGGTGTATGAAACCGAATTGTCGAGTGTGAGCGTGCCGCTCCCCAGTTTGGTGAGCCCGCCGGCGGCGCCATTTCCGAAGCCATTTGCGAACGTCACGTTGTTCGCGCCCACATCGAGAATCGCCGCACCGTTGAAGTTGATTGGCAACCCGAGGCTGGAAAGGTCGAAGGTGTTTCCCGCGGCCCATTGCAGACCGCCGTTGCCGAAATTGATTTCCGAAATGCTCTCCGCCGCGAAAGGAAGATTGGCGAGCGAAAGAAAGTTCACCAAACCGCCATTGAGGTTGAGCGCGCCGACGATGGTGTTCACGCCACGCAGGACCAGAGTGCCGGGACCGGATTTCGTGAGGCCGTTTGAACTCACGAGCGGCGAATTGATGGTCGCCGTGCTCTGACTGACGGTGAACGACGGGCGCGCTGCGGCGTCATTCACTCCGGTATCCAACCGCAGCTCGCTGCCGCCGGTCGAATTCACCGTCCAGCTATTCAGGCCGGCTGTCGTCCCGAAGCGCAGATGGCCGATCATGCGGGAAGAATCCAGCGTCACGGTGCGATCGCCTGTGAGGTTCACGCCGGTGAAATCCGCGACGTATCCTGCGCCATTGGCAGGAACGCCGTTGGCCCAATTGTTCGTCGTGCTCCAATTGCCATCGGCATCCACGGCCCATGCGCCGTCGGAGAATTTGCCGGCGGTGACCAGCACGTTGCTGAAGGCGATCACGCCACCGGGACCGTTCCACGTCGCGCCGCCGCTGAGCAGGCCCACCTGATCGAACGAGAAGCCGCCCTGCGTGCTGGTGGAATTATTCGTGTAACGGCCGGCGAACAAATAATTATTCGGATCAAGCCCTTCGAGCTTCCAGCGGACGAGGGTTGAGTTGACGCCGATCTTCGTGACGGCGATGTAGAAATCGTAGGTGGCAGATCCCCAGCCGCTGGTGAACTGGGTGCCAGTCAAGCTTGGCTGCGTGGTGCCGGTGCCGGAACCGTAAAGGCCCGTGTTTGGGATGTTGCGCAGGTAAAGACCGCCGCCGCCATTGGCGGTTGGATTGCCGATCATATATCCCGCCCAACCGGTGTCCGCGCTGGCTGAGCCTTTGTAGAAGAGGCCGATGCGGAATTGCACGTTGCCAGCAGCGTTCACATTCCCGGTCAGCGTCACCTGGCCGCTGCAAATGGCGGCGTCGCCAATGTTCGTTAGCGTGATGGTGGCGCCGATTGGGCTGTTGCCGAACAGGTTTCCGTTGAACGCCGTCCCCGTGTGGGTGTACGTCGGCGCGGTCGTGTTGGCTCCGGTCAGTGTCCAGTTGGCATTGGGGGTGAACGGATCGTTCACCCACGCCGCGGGTCCGTAGGACTGGGCAGGTGAAGACACGACACCGCAGGCAAGGGCGAGTGAAGAGATGACCTTCAACAGGGCAGAGGAGTGTTTCATAGTTTTGGTTCCCTGCAGGAACAACAGCCCTCCGTTGGCTGGTTGAGCGGCACGACGTCGCTTGATGAACTCCACACTTCAGAAGCAGCGGCTCCATCGGACAGCGGCGCGCGAACCTGACTTCCTGACTATGGGATAAAGGGCGACGCGAATCCTATCAAAGGCCGAAAACGGAAGTCTGCACCCGTTTGGGTGGATTTGGGAAATGCCGGCGTGCCTTGGGACGTGATCGACAGTGGCTGACCTCGTCCTTGTCGTCGTAATTCCGAATAATAGAAGGACGAGGGCGAGGAGCGCATCGCGTTCAAGGCAGGGCTGCCTGACCCAGGCAACCCCGCGCTGAAAACGTGGGAGGCGCGATCGGGAACTTCTTTATATGATGGTTCAAGCCACGTTTCCGGCGCCGCGCTGCGGCGAGGATGCCCAGGGCCCGGGCACTCTGCCAGGTTGCATCTGCGGCTGATGCTTCGCACATCCAGACTCCGAAAAACGGGAACTGCTGGCATGTTTTGCACTCCCCATTGCGGCGCGCCTCTGATAAATCCAACGCAACCCGGAAGCCGTGACGCATGCCCACCAATCGTTCCAAGATCATCTTCGATGAATTCGTGCCTCAGATCGGCGTCATTCCGCTCGAGAACTGGCTCGCGCGATTGATGGGTGAGATCGCCACGCTGCTGAACGTCGAGCGCGTCGGTTATTCCCGCATGGAGCCGGATCACTCCGCCATCCAGCAGGAGATTCAATTCTATCGGTCCCGCAATCATTGCGATTGTACCGGGCTGCCCAAGCTGTTCGCGAAGGATTATCCGGGCTATTTCCAGGCCTTGAATGCGCCGTCAAACGTCATCATCTCGCACGACGTGATGTCCGATGACCGTCTGGTTGATTTCCAGGAGGGCTATTTCAAGCCGCTGGGGATCACGTCGATGCTCGATGTTCCGGTGCATCGCGTCGGCCAGCTTTACGGCGTGATCTGCCACGAGCACATCGGACCGCCGAGGCGTTGGACGGAAGAAGAAGTGGAAGGCGCCCGCAGCTTTGCGCACCTGGTCGCGCTGGCGATTGAAACGGATCAACGCCAGAAAATGGAATCGGCCCTGCGCGACAGCGAGGCTCGTTATCGCGCGGCAATCGAGCACACACCCGCGGCGATCGTCGTCCTTGATCCCGTCACCGGCCGCTTTGTGGAAGTGAACGAAAACGCGGTGCAACTGTTCGGGCTTTCCCGCGCACGGCTTTTGGAAACCGGCCCGGTTGAACTCAGTCCCGCGACGCTTCCCGATGGGCGAACGAGCGCTGCCGTGGCGGGTGAACACATTTCCGCTGCGATGGCGGGCGAAACTCGCATCTTCGAATGGGTTCACCGGCATCGGTCCGGCCGCGAAGTGCCGTGCGAGATCCGCATTGCGCCCATGCGCGCTGAAGGGCGCGTGCTGGTCATCGGCGCGATCATGGACATCACGGAACGCAAGCGAGCCGAAGCGGAGCTGCGCAAGGCGCTGGACCACGAACGCGAACTGAGCGAACTGAAGACCAATTTCGTGAACGTGGTTTCCCACGAGTTCCGCACGCCGCTCGGTGTGATCGTTTCTTCCGCGGACATCCTCGAGCATTATTTCGATCGCCTGAAGGCGGATCAGCGCGCCGGGCATCTCCAGGACATCCGGCATTCCGCGCAGGAGATGGCGGGCTTGATGGAGGAGGTGCTGTTATTGGGCCGCGTCGAATCGGGCCGCATGCAATGCAAGCCGGAGAAGTTCGATCTGCCGGGCTTTTGCCAGCGGCTGATTGACGAACAGCTTTCCGCCACCGGCCGCAAATGTCCGATCCAGCTTTCGCTCGAGCATTGTGACCAGCCGGCCGAGGCGGACGAAGGTTTGCTCCGTCACGTGTTCAACAATCTGCTTTCCAACGCAGTGAAATATTCGCCTGCCGGCAAAGCGGTCCAACTTGTGGTGCGCCGCGAGGGCCAGGAAGCGATTTTCGAAGTGCGCGATCAGGGAATAGGAATTCCATCGGCAGACCAGCGGCGGATATTCTCCGCCTTTCATCGCGGATCAAACGTTGGCGAAATTCCCGGAACTGGGCTGGGTTTGGTGATTGTGAAGCGCTGCGTAGAATTGCATGGCGGCAGCATCGAGATCACCAGCGAATCCGCCAAGGGAACCGTGGCTGCCGTGCGTCTCAAACTGTTTTTCGAAAAACCGCCCATTGGGAAAGCGAAGAAGGGCCGCAAACGCGACTCGCAGCCATGCCAGGGTTGACCACTCCTATGAACAAGATTCTCGTTGTTGAAGATCAGCCGCAGATGCGCAAGAACCTCGTCACGATCCTCGTGATGGAAAACTTCGACGTCATCAGCGCCGAGAATGGCCGCATCGGAATCGAACTGGCGCAGCGCCAGCTGCCGGACCTGATTCTTTGCGACGTGATGATGCCGGATCTGGATGGTTACGGTGTGCTGAAGGCGTTGCGCGAGGTCCCGGCCACGGCCGATATTCCGTTCATCTTTCTCACGGCGAAAGGAGACAAGACCGATGTGCGCGCGGGCATGAATCTGGGCGCGGATGATTACCTGACGAAACCGGTCGTCCGGGAGGATTTGCTCGCCGCGATCGCTGCACGGCTGGAACGCCGCCGGATGATGAGTTCGCAGGCTGGATTTCAACCGGACTTCTCTTCTGCTGAACCGCTGAAAGTACTTGGCCTCACAGATCGCGAGTCAGAAGTCCTGCTGTGGGTTTCACAAGGCAAGACCAACGGCGACATCGGCATGATCCTGGGAATGGCCGAGAAGACGGTGAAGAAGCATGTCAGCAATATCTTCGATAAGCTGGGCACCGAAGGCCGGAACGCTGCCACGCTCCGCGCGCTGGAAGTGCTCAGCTCGCCGCGGCGGAGTCCGTAACGCAGTTCCACTGGACCGGCGAAGAGTCCGTTCAACGCAAGGACGCAACGGCGCAAAATCCTCACGTGGGGGTTTGAGCCGATCCGTTTGACGCCGCCTACCTTTGCCGACGAAAATTCTGCCAGAGATTCCTGCGGCGGATTGCTTTGCTCTTTCGCGTTGATTCCGCCGCCCAGAACGTTATCGCGTCAGTTCCTGCCAGAGAAACGTGTAGGCCAGTGACGACATATATGCGCGCTGTTCGTTGTTCGCCGCGCCGCCGTGGCCGCCCTCGATGTTTTCGTAGTAGAGCACGTCGTGTCCCTGTTCCTTCATGCGAGCCACCATTTTGCGGGCGTGGCCGGGATGAACGCGATCGTCGCGCGTCGAAGTCATGAACAGCACGCGCGGATATTTCTGATCTGCACGCAGGTTCTGGTAGGGCGAGTAGCGGCGGATGAAGTCCCATTCCTCCGCTTTGTCCGGATTACCGTATTCATCCATCCAGCTGGCACCGGCGAGCAATTGATTGTAGCGGCGCATGTCGAGCAGCGGCACCTGGCAGACAATCGCACCAAACAACTCCGGCCGTTGCGTCAACATTACTCCCATCAGCAGGCCGCCGTTTGAGCCGCCCTGGATTCCCAGACGCTTTGGCGAAGTGACTTTGCGGCGGATCAAATCCTCCGCCACGGCGATGAAATCATCGTAAGCGCGCTGTCGATTCTCCTTTCGCGCCGCATTATGCCACTGCGGGCCAAACTCACCGCCGCCGCGGATGTTCGCCACCACGTAAACGCCGCCCTTTTCCAGCCACGACGCACCGACGCCGGCGTTGTAATCGGGCCGCAACGAAATCTCGAATCCGCCATAGCCGTAAAGCAGCGTCGGGCTTTCTCCGTTCAATGTCATCGCGGCCCGGCTCACCTGGAAGTAAGGCACCGCAGTTCCATCGCGTGATGTCGCGGTGAACTGCTCGATCTTCAAGCCGGTGGAATCAAAATAGGCCGGAAGCGATTTCAGTTTCTCGCGTTCGTCCGTTCCCGCCACGCCGCGGAACAATGTCGATGGCGTGAGGTAATCCGACACGAACATGAAATAGGCATCGGATTCGTTTGCGTCCTCGCCACCCACACTCACGTTGCCGAACTCGGGCGCGTCCAACTCCGTTTTCGCCCAGGCGTTGTTCGTGAATCGCAACAGCGCGGGCCGGCTGCGGACGTTGTCCAGCACGTTCAAGATGATGTGATTGAACGTCGCATCGAAACCAGCAAGCGAGGTGCGCTCGGCTGGCTTGAACAACGTGGTGAGATTACGATCGCCGTTCAGGTAAGCTTCGAAATCACAGGCGAGCAGCGAACCGGCGGTGTGCGTCGTGCCGTCGAGCGTCCAATCCAGACGTGGACGCAGGAGCAGAAACCGGTCAAAGGTTGCGATCTCAGTGTCCGCCGGCTTGTCGAGCCGGACCCAATCATTGCTGCGCCGGACGAACGTTTCGTCGGTGAAGAACGTGGGGCGGCGGACGATGAACTCGTGAACGCGCCCATGGTCGTGGATGACTTCCGCATGAACCAGCATGTCGTCTTCCTTGCCTTCGGAAACCACGCGCGCCTCCGTCAGCGGTGCGCCGCGCTGCCATTCCTTCACCAGCCGAGGGTAGCCGGACTTGGTCAGCGATCCGGGGCCGAAATCGCTGCCGACGTAAAGCGCATCGCGATTGCGCCAGGCGAGATACGTCTTCGCTTCGGGAAGCGTGAAACCGTTCGTGACAAATTCCTGGGTGATCAAATTGAACTCGCGTTGCACCGTCGCATCGGCGCCGCCGCGGGAAAGCGCAACCATCGCGCGATCGTAATCCGGTTCCAGGTACGCGGCGCCCTTCCAGATCCAATTCTCGTTTTCAGCCTTCGCGAGCTGATCGACATCCAGGACGATCTCCCAGTTCGGTTCGGTTTTCCGGTATTCCGCCAGAGTTGTCCGGCGCCATAGACCGCGCGGATTTTTTTCATCGGTCCAGAAATTGTAGTAGTAGGCGCCGCGCTTCGAGATGCCGGGAATGCGGTCGCGCGAATTCAGAATTTTCAAAAGCCGCTCGCGCGTCGGACCGAAGCGCGGGTTGGCCTCCAGTTCCTTGGTGGCCACGGCGTTTTGCTCGCGAACCCAGGCGAGCTGCTTCGCGCCGGTGACATCCTCGAGCCACAAATGGGGATCGGCCGCATCGGTAGAAATGGCGTTCGTGGCCGTAGCGGCGGCGGGTGCGGGTGCCGGAGCTTGCGGCTGCGATTTGCAGCCGAGAAGCCACACGACGGGCAGCAGCAGGAAAACAAACGGGGTTTTCATGGTGCCGTCAGCCTCGTGGACGCGCCGGGTGGATTCAATTGGAAAATCAGATCGAAGCAAAGGTCGCGGGTACGTGAGGGGAACTCAGCCCCAGCTCCGAAGGAGCGGAGGCCGGTAGCCACGGGCGAAGCGTCAGCGGAACCCGGGGTCCCGGATCAATCGATGTTCTCGCCCCGGAGTGGGCGACGGATTCTGTCGCCCCTGCCGGGGCTCAATTTTCCGTTAACTCAATTCCCACGGGTTCCGCTTCGCGTCACCCGTGGCTACCAGCTGTCGCTCCTTCGGAGCTGGGATCTTCCGCACCGTTCAAGGCGCGTCGATCTGCTCCGGGGTGCAGATTCCGGAGAACGATTGCCGCCTTCCTCACGAACGATGATTTGTTCCAGAATTCCATTTACCCGTTTCTGACTTTTCAGGTACACCAATCGCCCCATTTCGAAATGAACGAAGCGCATATTGCCAAGATCGCAGGCGAGTTGAAGGTCCAACCCCGCCAGGTGCTCGCCACCGCCCGTCTGTTTGCCGAAGGAGCCACCGTCCCCTTCATCGCCCGCTACCGCAAGGAAGCCACCGGCTCGCTCGACGAAGTCGCCATTACCAGCATTCGCGAACGCCTGCTCAGCCTTGCGGAACTGGATTCACGCCGCGAAGCCATCGTCAAATCGCTCGAAGAACGCAGCCTGCTTACGGACGAACTCAAGACGGCGATCGCAAAGGCTGAAACGGTCACGGCGCTCGAAGACATTTATCAGCCCTATCGCCCGAAACGCCGCACGCGCGCAACCATCGCCAGGGAACAAGGGCTCGAACCGCTTGCCGACGTCTTGTTCGCGCAGCTGCCCACGACCGATCCGCTGGCTGAAGCGAATCCGTTCGTGAATGCGGAGAAGGGCGTGGCGGATGCGGCGGCCGCGCTGGCTGGCGCCCGCGACATTCTGGCCGAACGCATCAGCGACGATGCGCGTGCGCGTGCACAGCTGCGCGAGTTGTATTGGCGCGACGCCGTTGTGAAATCGAAAGTGATTTCCGACAAGCAGGAGGCTGGCGCGAAGTTCAAGGATTACTTCGACTGGAGCGAACCGCTCGCGAAGATTCCCAGCCATCGCATGCTCGCGATTCGCCGCGGCGAAACCGAGGGTTTCCTGATGATGCGAATTTCGCCGCCCGAGGAAGACGCGCTGCGAATCCTGGAAGGTATTTTCGTCACGGGCCGCGGTCCAGCAGCGGATCAAGTGAAGCTCGCGGTGGAAGACAGCTACAAACGACTGCTCGGCTCAGCGATCGAAGTGGAGATTCGCATCGAATCCAAGAAGCGCGCGGATGCGGAAGCGATTCGCGTCTTCTCGGAGAACCTGCGCGAACTGCTGCTCGCCGCGCCGCTCGGGCGGAAGAACGTGCTGGCGATCGATCCCGGTTTTCGCACCGGCTGCAAAGTGGTTTGCCTGGATCGCCAGGGCAAGCTGCTGCACAACGATGTGATTCATCCCACGGCGTCGTCGGTTTCGGAAATGCGCGAAGCGGCGGAGGCATTGCTGGGAATGATCCGCAAGTATCAAATCGAAGCCGTCGCCATCGGCAACGGCACGGCCAGCCGCGAAACCGAAACGTTTGTTCGCGCATTGAAGCTGCCTTCGACGATTCCGATTGTGATGGTGAATGAGAGCGGCGCCTCGATCTATTCAGCCTCCGAAGTGGCGCGTGAAGAATTCCCAAACCACGATGTCACGGTGCGCGGCGCGGTGTCCATCGGGCGCAGGCTCATGGATCCGCTGGCCGAACTGGTGAAGCTCGATCCGAAATCGATAGGCGTGGGGCAGTATCAGCACGACGTGGATCAGAACGGATTGAAGCGCAGCTTGGATGACGTGGTGATGAGCTGCGTGAATGGCGTGGGTGTGGAACTGAACACGGCGAGCAAGCAGTTGCTCAGCTACGTTTCCGGCCTTGGTCCGGCGCTGGCCGCGAGCATTGTGGCGTTTCGCAACGAGAACGGCCCGTTCAAGTCACGCGCGGAACTGCGCAATGTTCCGCGGCTGGGACCGAAGGCTTTCGAACAGGCGGCCGGCTTCCTGCGCATTCGCGATGGTGAGCATCCGCTCGATTCCAGTGCCGTGCATCCCGAGAGCTACATGATCGTGGACACGATGGCGCGCGACGTGGGCTGCTCGGTGAAGGACCTGCTGGGCAACGCCGCGTTGCGACAAAAAATCCAGCTGCAGAAATACGTCTCAGAGACGGTGGGGCTGCCGACATTGAACGACATCGTGGGCGAACTCGCGAAACCTGGCCGCGATCCGCGCCAGCAGTTTGAAGTTTTCGCGTTCCAATCCGGTGTGGAAAAGATGGAAGGTCTGAAACCCGGAATGAAGCTGCCTGGCATCGTGACGAACGTCACGGCGTTCGGCGCGTTTGTGGATATTGGCGTGCATCAGGATGGCTTGGTCCACGTCAGCCAGCTCGCCGATCGTTTTGTGAAAGATCCGGCGGAAGTGGTGAAGGTTCACCAGAAGGTCATGGTGACCGTGACGGAGGTTGACTTGCCGCGGAAACGCATCGCGCTTTCGATGAAAGCCGCGCCGCAGATTGGGCCAGCTAGTTCGAGCCGCACTTCTCCCGGGCAGCAGCAATCCGGACCGCGCGGCGCAGCGAAACCGCAAGCGAAGCCGGCGCCGGTGGATTGGTTTACGGAAGCGATGAATCGCGGACGCACGTA
>CAMLLE010000003.1 GCA_946480555.1 uncultured Verrucomicrobia subdivision 3 bacterium | reverse complement strand
TCGGCAGCAGTTTCGAGCGTTCGTTCGCGCGCACCTGCCGCAGCACCTCCAATCCATCCACCTTCGGCAACTTCAAATCGAGCAGCATGACCACTGGAAGGTCGGCGGGATTCCGGCCTTCGTGCGAGCCGGTCGCGAACAGGTAATCCAGCGCCTCTGCGCCGTCCCGTACCACCATTACGTCGTTGGCCACGTTGTATTTCTTCAACGCGCGCAGCGTCAGGAATTCGTCGTTCGAGTTGTCCTCGACCAGCAGGATGGATTTCTTGCTCATTAGAATGCGGTTGGTCCAAGGATGGAGACGCGGCGGTTCATCTCATTGCAGAAGGTTGGGATGAACTTCGATGTGCAGCCGGAATCGGGTCACCCAGCTCCCTTTCTTTCACAGGACGCCACCCGGAGGCAGGGAAAAATAAAACGTGGCGCCGCCATTCAGAACCCCCTCAGCCCAGACACGGCCGCCGTGCCGGTTGATCACTCGCTGCACGATGGCCAGGCCAACACCAGAACCTGGAAAGTCCGCGGCGGAGTGCAGCCGCTGAAACACGCCAAAGAGGCGCGAGACGTAAGCCATGTCGAAGCCCGCTCCGTTGTCGCGCACGAACAACGCGCCATCCTCTGTCCGTCCTACTTCGATGCGGGCACCGGCCTTCTTGCCGGTGAACTTCCACGCATTGCGCAGCAGATTGTCGAGCACCAGCCGCAACAGCCGCTCATCGCCATGGGCGGGAAGCTTTGGCGCAATCTTCACCTCCACCGCCCGCGCCGGATCGTCCCGGCGCAAACCCGCAACAATCTCTTCCGCAACGGGAGCGAGGTCGACCGGATGATGCCGGATCTCACTTCGCGACACGCGCGACAGTTTCAAGAGATCCTCCACGATGCTGTCCATCTTGGAACTGGCCTCGCTGACGCGGCGGAGAAAATCCTGGCCGCGTTGGTCCAGCTGGCCGGCGTATTGTTCCATCAGAACTTCCGTGAAACCGCGCACCGCCCGCAAGGGCGCGCGCAGGTCGTGCGAAACCGAATAGCAGAAGGCCTCGAGTTCCTTGTTGGCCGCCTGGAGCTGCGCCGTGCGATCCTGCACGTGTTGCTCCAGCTCGGAGTTGAGCCGGCGCATTTCCTCCTGCGTCCGCTGACGCTCAGTCACGTCAGTGATCAGCATGTAGAAACCGTCCACCGCGGAGTCATCCAGTTTCGGCAGGTAACTCACCTGCACGGCCCGTTCGGAGCCGTCGGAATGCCTCAGACTGGATTCAAATTCGCGACGCTCGCCCTCCAGTGCCGCGCGAACGTGCGGTCGCACGCGGTCGTAGTCCGCGCTCCCGAGGACTTCCCGCATGGTGCGGCCTTCCAGTTCGCCGGGGCGGAGATTGAACCAGCCTTCGTAGGCTCTGTTGTGGAAAACGAAGCGTTCGGCGGGATCGATGTGCGCCACAAGCACGGGCAACGCTTCGAAGACGTGGTGGAGATGATCCTGCCGTTTCGCTCTTCCCGAGTTCTTCACGAGTTCTGTTGGTGCGGCAATGCTCATCCGAGAATTCAGCGCGCAAATTTTGGTCGCCGCCACAGCGGTCCAACATGGGGTAATTTCCCTACGCGTCCCGAGACTCGCTGCCGAACAGCACAAATGAACCCTCATCGCAGCGGGAAATTCAATCTCGATCACCCAACCCTCTCTCACGCGGGGCGCGAAACCCGGAACCCGCAGTTCAGGGTAGATGAAACACTTCGTTCAACGGCCTGGCAACCGGGGCGTTATCGGGATGCACTTCCATCAGCGGCGCCATGTAGTCCCACCACTTCCGGACGATCGCTGCCTGCGGGAGCTGTGCCGCGGAGTTGTCATCGGTCAGCTTCTGGACTGCAAAGAGCGTGAGCGTCTCTTCGTCGAGGAAGATGGAATAGTCTGAGACGCCTGCAGAGCGCAAAGCGTCCGCCAGCTCCGGCCAGATCTCGTCGTGACGACGTTTATATTCGGCGACATTGCCCGGCTTGAGCTTCATCTTGAATGCGTTTCGAATCATAGGAGTTGTGCGGCGGTCATCCGCGGTCGAACTGCTGTGCAACTTAACCCGGCTCAAGCTGCCGGCGCAATTTCCCGTTGCCGGTTGGTTCGATTCAGCACAATCACGCCGGCCCACAGTGCCATGAACGCAACCGTCCACGTTCCAATCCGCTTCGGCCAGCTGACGGCCTTGGTGCTGGAAGCGAAGAGCTGGATCGTCATGGGCTTGTTTGCCTCGGTCTGCAGCACCTGCGTGAACGCGCGGCGGATGCCGCGAATCGGAAGGTTCACATGCAGCGGCTGCACTTTCGCGGCGGCCATCTCCTGCGCCTGCTGGAGCTTGGTCCACTGTTGCTCGGCGGCGGCAGAGTCGTAATAGAGATTCTGCTGGCGGGGAGCGGCGGATTGCACTTCCAGGAATCCGCTGTTGCGGATTGAGAAATCCTGCTGGGCGTTGATCAGGTTGCTGCCCTGTGCCATCTGCAGTTCCTTCTCCAGCTTGTCCACTTCCGCATCCTGATCTTTCAGGTTCGCGTAATTGCCCTTCGCCCGATTGAAGGTCGCGGTGGCCTCACGCACGTCGCCGCTGGCCAGTTTCTTCTTCACTTCCTCCACGTCGCGCCGGACCTCCGCCTTCAACGATTCTTTGCTCGCCTGTTCCATGCGCGAGTATTCCAGAACCGAGAAGTTCGACGCCTCTGGCTGCGGCGCGCCTTTGAGATCCTCGCGGCTCATGGTGCCTTTCTGATCTTCGTAGATGTAATCCGGCGGCAGGAAAAGTTCCCAGCGCGCATTCTTGAGCGGCACATCGAAGCGCGGCGAAACAAATCCAACTTCGCCCCGCCGGCGCGGGAACTGGTTCGTGCCGACGTAAATCAAATCAATCGAAACCGCGGCGTCATCCGAACCGGATTGCTGGATCGGCAGCAGCAATCTTCCATCGCGCACGCTGGGGCGAACGGGCTGCCCGGCGACGAACGCGGACCAGACGTTCGCGCCAGCCGGAAGTTCCACTTGAAGGAACTGCCGTCCATTGTTGCGGACGGACAGTGACATCTCGGTCATGGTCTGGCCGTCATCGGCAACGACCGTCGTCAAATGCGCGCTGTCCACGAGCGCCTGAAGCACTTCGGCTTCATTGAACCGCTGCGCTCGAACGGCGAGGGTGTAACCCGGACGCACGTAGCGATAGGCGAGCGCCGTCGATTCCGGCGGGCGCCCGGCCCAATCGGGAAAGTCGCCCAAGTCCACGCGCTGAAGTTCGTTCGCAGAAGCTTCGCTGAGTTGAAGTGAATTCTTCGCCACGATCGCCAGCAAGCCTGTCTCACGTTCCACGCCTTCGGCAGAGACGCCCGTCACGTCGATGCTGTTCGTCCTGGCGCGCGGCTGCTCCCAAGTGACCGTGAGCTGGTAAACGCCGCGCGTTTTGTTTTGCAGCTCAATGTTGCGCGTGTCACCCGACTGGCTGCGGCTGCGGATGTTCGCGCCGGTGATTTCCACGTTTCGGAACGCGGCTGGAACCTTGAGTCGGAATTCCTTCACAGGCGAATTCGCGATATCGAAACGCACGAGCGCTTTGCCGCTGGTGAGTGTTTCGCCCAGCGTGATGGTGTTCACGATTTCAGCGCGGACCCACGATTCGATCGCTTCTGTGCTGAGCGTCAGGCTCCATTCCGGAACAGACTGTGGCTCAGTCGAAATGAACTTGTAGCCGAGTACGGTGCCGCTGGTGTTGCGCTCCTGGACCACGCCCTCCGGCAATGCTGTTGCGGGAATTTCCGTCAAGCCATCGAGCGACTCCGTTTTGATCGCAACGCCGGACTCAGCGGCAACCGAGATGTAGGTGGTCAGTTTGGCCGTGTTCACCGGATGCACTCCGAACACCGGAAGAGAACGCGGCAGGCTTTTCATCGTGCGCGTGAGTTCCAGCCTCAGAGTGTAAGTGCCTGCGGTTTTCTCCTTCAGCGTCACATCCATCAGGCGCGCGCCGGATTCCGTGCGTTCCGACCATTGCGAAACCTTCTCGCCGATCACCTGCTCAACTCGGAATTCCGCCGGCAGCGCGAGCGTCAGAGAGAAGACGCCGGCTCGCTTGATGTTGTAATCGACGATGGCTGAGACGCTGAACTGGTCGTTGATGAGCCGGACGTGATTGCGCACCACGGCTTCGATCTGCGGCCGGATCGATTCGGCGCGCACGTGCAGAGTGAATTCCGGTTTTGAGAACCGGAAGACACTCTGAACGTTGCCGGTCTTCTGCGCGATGGCTCGCGAGAATTCCTCCGCATCCACCCGTTGCAGGTCCGCGGCGGATTCGACCGACAGCCCCAGCTCCTCGGCGTTCCGCAAAGCGATCAGGCCGGTCTCGCGCTTGGTGTCGAGCGTGTGCGGGACCTGGATGGAAACAGTGGCGGGCGTGGCTTCCAATGGCGCTTCGGTTTCCAGCGTCAGGCGCCATGTCGGCGAGACGCCTTTGAGAAGATCGATGAGGAGAACCTGATGTTCGGAGCGCAGCTCTCTGAGCCGCAGGGCGTCGGAAGCGGCGGATGATGCGGCAGAATCCGAAGCGTCGGATGTGACCGAGTTGCTGCGGGTCGGAGACCCGCGCTCTGATTTGATTTCCCACGTGCGGATGCCCGCGCCCTCCACGCGTAGGAGTCGCTGACCTTTCGGAATTTGCACGCGTGCCCGGCGCAGTTCCCCCTGGGTGACCTGGTAATCGATCGTGGACCGGACATTCACCACGCCGCCACCAATCGCCACGAGCGAGTTGTTCTGGGAGAAAACCGTGGCTGCCACTTCTGCGGCGCGCTTCACACGCGGCGTCCAAAGCAGTTGCACGCGATCGCCGGAACCGATCACGGCTTCGACGCGCGTCGTTTCCTTCTCGAACAGGCGCTTCACGGAAATGGCGGTTGGGAAATCGACGTCCGCTTCGGGCTGTTCCAAGGTGAATGCGACTTCGCTGGAGAGCGCGGCTGGAATGGCGAAGCCAAGCTGGCGTTTCGTCACGTCGCCGGTGACTTTCGCGAGCATCTTGAGTTGCAGCACCGCGCGTCCGGGCTTGCCGAGACGAACCGCCATGTTGTTGCCCTCGCGAATCAACTTCGCATCGCCCGCCTTGACTTTGAATTCCTGCAACGCGACATCCGCACCGAACAGCGCTGCTGTTTCGTTCGCTTTCGCGGACGACAATTGCAATGTGACGTCGAGCAATGCGACGCGGTCGTTGACCGTGCCAGAATAATTGGCTGAGAGAATGGACACCTGCGGATCAGCCGCGGAAGCGGAGCTGACGCCGAGCATCAGGCTGAGCGCGATGGCGGCGACCACGGGCGGAACCGCGGCGGGCGGGGCGCTTTCGGAAGAATCTTGGAGCTGGCTCCGCGGCCAGTATTTCCAGACCAGCACAGCGATGATTGCGACCGCGATTGCCGGGAAGCCGATGATCAGTGCGTCATGCAGCGCGCGCCATTGGACCAGCAGGCTGCAAACGGAACCGACGATCATTGCGAGCGCAACGGTAAGAATGAACGTGTTGCGCTGGATGCGCCGCCATTGCCACCACCAGATCGCGAGGCCGAGGACAAACGCGGCGGCTTGCCAGGTCATTTGCAGCATCTGGAACCTGTGGAGATTCATCACACGTGCCTGGATCGAAAGCGGATCGTTGCCGATGTTCAGAACTTTGGTAAAGAGGAAGGGTGTGCCGCTTTGGGGCAGTTCGATGCGGATGGAGCGAATGCCAGCTGTCGCAGCCGGCGCCAGGGCCGGTTCATTCAATGCGGCAACGCGACCTGAGTTCTCCGCACTCCATGTGCGGTTTTCAAGGGCCGGAGCTGTGGCTGGACCGCTCGCGCTGTCAAAGGCCACGCGGCTCCTCGCGACGGTGCTGGGCTGCGATTGTGCGGATTCGGTCAGCTGTTGTCCAAGAACGACGCGCTGCTGTTGTGCGGCGATGTCCGTTCCGCGCGTGCGCTGAATCAGTCCGCGCTGGTTCAATTCGTAAAATCTCGCTGCGCTGATCTGCTGCACGCTGCCGTCCGCCAGCAGGATGTTGCAGTGATTGTTCACGATCGGGCTGTAGGCGATGATGGAATCGGGCGTGATTTCGCTCTCCAGGAAGCCCGCACCAATGTAGGTGTAGCGCTGGCCCGTTTCGGGATCGTAAGTGACCTTGTCCGTGCTCAGCTCGTTCAGCATTTCCTCGAACGAATTCGGGAGCCGCTCGCCGTTGTCGCCCGCAAAGATGCGCACGGCGAGGCCAATTTGTTTCAAGTTGTTCACGGAGCTGATGCGCTGCGCTTTGGATTTCGCTTTCGCAAGCGCGGGCAACAACATTGCGCTGAGAACGCCGAGAATTGTTACGACCGCGAGCACGGTGATGATCCCGCTCCAGCCGCGCTTCGCCGCGGAGATCACGAGCGCGATTACCAGAAACGCCAGAACGCCGATGACGAGAATGGCCACGCCCGCTTCGCGCAGCACTTCAATATAGAAGGCGATGAACTTCTCCCACGCATCGAGCAATTCATAGGTTGTTCCCTGTGCGACCGACATGCTGCCGCCGAAACCTGACAGCCGAACGGATTGCGGAACGAAGAGCTGCCATTCGGCATACGTGTTCGGCACGTCGGTGCGGGGCGCGGTGAGATTGAGTGTGCGCGCCCAGCTGCCGGCGAGCGCGTTGTTCGTTTGCGCGTAGAGAATATCGACGGCGAAGGTCTGATCCCGGTTCGCCTCCCGCGGAAGCGAGATCAGAACCCAATCGCCATCGCGCTCGGGTTTGGCGGGCTGCCCGTTCACGTAGCAGCCCCAAAGGCGCGCGCTGGCCGGAAGCAGAAACCGCTGAAACTGCTTCTCGTTGTTCTTCACCATGAACGACGCCTGCGTGAGCATTTCGCCGGCTTCGGTGAGCACGGACGTGATTTGCGTGCGATCGGCCACGGCTTCCAGCACGCGCTCCTCGGCGTAACGCTTCACGTCCACGGCCAGTTCGTAATCGTGATCCGTGTATTGATACGCGAGCACCACGGCGCGCGTGATCAACGCGCGGTCGGCACTGGCGAGTTCGGTTTCATCGGCACGATGCAGCGTGTCGCTGACAACTTTCGGATTGAGCTGAAGGCTCGCCGCAGTAGTGATCGCGATGGAACCGGTTTCACGCTCAATGCCATCGGTATGAACGCCTGCCAGTGGGAGCGACGCGCCTTTGGGATCGAATTGATAGTCGTAAGTGACAACGAGTGTGTAGCCGCCCCAGGCCTTGTCCTGAAGGCCGATGAGCCAGACGGTGTCGTTAGCATTCGTGGGACTCGTGGAACTCGTCCCTCCGAGGCGTTCCTTGCGGCGGATGTTCGGGCCGGTGAACTCGACGTTCCGGCAATGCGCGGGAACACGAACGCGAAACTCCTGAACGCCCTGGTTCGCCAGGCCGTAACGGATCGTCGCGCTGCCGCCGACAATGCCGTCGCCGATCGTCACGAGGTTGAAAACGTCGGCAACCACGCGCGCCGAAAGCTTCTCGCTGGCGAGCGTCAGGCTCCAATCCGGCTGATCGGAATTGTAGGCGAGCAGTTCGTCGCTGCGATTTGCGAGCTGGTTGATCGGAATCTCACGCAACCCCGAAAGCTCGCGCGTGCGTAAACGAATTCCGGCAGCGGAAGCCGCGCCGATCTGGGCCGATTCCTTCGCGGCGCCGACGACGCGCAATGGCGCCACCGCCAGTTGCTCGGGAAACTGTTTCAGCGGCCGCTCCAGTTGAACTTCAATCCTGCGTTCGCCCAGCACGCGGCTGGCGAAGCTCACGCGCAGCTTCTGATTCGAAACAATCCAATCCTCGACACCTTCGCCGCGAACTTCAGCAACGACGAAGCCGTTTGGAAGCGGAGCTTCGATGGCGTAGATGCCTGCCTTCTCCACGTTCAGCGACAACGCGTGCGTGATCAATTCGCGCGTTTCCTCCAGCCGGGCCAGCACGCGATCCGAAACGGTGATGACGGGTTCGATGCGCTTGAGCTTGAGCGCGAGCGCGAACGGGCGCGCATTGAAGCGATAGGCTGCAACCGCATTCCCGGTGGCATTCACCTGGCGCAATCCGCTGAGCGATTCCACTTCGGCCAGCGTGTCTTCAGCGGAGAGCGTCAGCGCGCCGGATTCGCGTTCGACTTCGAGCGGCTGCGGCGGATGCAGTGTTGTGCTGGTCGTGTTGTTCTCAATGGCCTGTTCCGAGAACAGCGTGAGGTCGTAGGCCTTCTCGACCGGCTTGATGAATTCAATTGTGAGCAACTGGCGGTCGCCGTCCGCGGTCGTGCGCCAGTCGCGAATCTGTTCGCCCACGAGCCGCGTCAGCGCCTGTGAAGCAGGCAGCGCGAGTGTGAGCTGGGCTGCATTGCCCTGGACGATGTCGTAACGGAACTGGCTGGCGTATTTGACGACCGAAGGCGTGACTTGCGCGTTGATGGTGGATTCGACCGTGAGGAGGCTTTTGCGCGAGACTTCGGTCACCTTCCCCTGCCAGCGCAGCGCGACGGATTGTTCGGCGCCGAGAAATCCCTCGATGCGCGACATTCCGTTGGTTCTCTGCGAAGCCAGCAGCGTTCCGCTCAGAAGCTGAAGTTCCATTCCCGCGCCTTGAGCGTGTGCGGTGACCTTGGCAATCGTCGCGGCCGGGCCGGTGAAACCGATCTGGTTCCACGGCTCGGCGCGCTGAATCTTGGCAAACAGTTCGACCTTGAACTTGAACTGCCCGGGACGGTTGGCGATGAGCTGATATTGCCCGGCGTCGCGGACGATCTTCAGCGAGTCCGGCAATTTGCCGGGCAGCAAAGCGACATCGCCTTCAAAGAGTTTGGCGCGGCTTTCACCTTTTCCGATCGCATCGGCGCTGATCTCGATGACGAAGCGCGCTTCATCGTCGGAGAGTTTCCCGTCATAACGAATTTCGCGGACCGTCAGTTCGGGCACCGTGGTTTTGGATGGTGATTCGCCAGCGGGGCTGATGAAAGAACACAACAGGCACGCGAACAGGAGGGAGGTCAGTTTGTTCATAGGAGGTGGAGGTGGGGTTCGAGATGCTCTTGGCTGAATTCCTTTTCACATGATCCCATTAAGCATCAGCCGGGCCGCGCGTGTGTTCGCGGAAAGTAAGGGGTTTGTAAAAGAGTTGTGAGCCGCGGCGCGTGAAGCTCGCGCAATCGCGGACAGTTTTCGCGCTTTCGTCATGGGGTGTCTGACGGGAAATGGCGGGCGAATGCTCCGGGGATTTAGCGCAAAGGCGCGACGGGGCAAGGACGCAACGGGCTGCGCGGATTTCCGAAGTCCGAATGCGCAATGTTACGTTCGATCAAAGGCACGAGCGGAACGAGGCGAGAAATGCGGAGCGGAAGTGCTCCATCTTGAAGGAGGAGGGAATGGCCGGCTTTCTCCGGTTGAGCGTCCAGTCCAACAGACGAATCGCTGCCGGTGTCATCAAAAACTGACGGAAAGCTTTGCGCCTTCGCACCCTTGCCCCCTTGCGTTGAATCCTGCTGCAGGCCATGAGCGCGGCACGCTGGGAGAACCGCGCCCCGCCCGTCGCTCAATGGCTGCGACGCTGGCCGCTGCGTTCGACCGGGCGCGACGATTGACGCGGAGAGTTCGAGCGCGGCGTTTGCGTGCGGAGCCGTTCGCGGCTGGGCTTCGTTGGATTGTTCCGGTTCCACACTCCGGCGGTTTCCTGATGTCGCTTCTTCATGAAACAACCTATGACCGCTCGCCGAGGCGGCAATGGAGTGTTCCGCGACCCGATCACTGATTTGATCAATTGGGAATGACACCTCCAGTGATTGACTCTGGCCAGGTCGAGAGAGTGAAAGCCTGCTTTGCGTTGCGTCGTTGCTCCTTTGCGTTGAAATCCGAGCAAACGCGCAAGGAGGGTAGAACGAGCCGGAACGGTTGAACGGCCGTGCCGCCTTTGCACCGTGGGATTTTACCCGATACGTCGTAACGTCTCTCCTATTCTACATTACGCCGGGCTGCGAAGGGCGGTCCGGCCAGCACTGATGTTTCACGCGCTTTCGATAAAAGTTGGTGTGCGTGAAGGAAACCGGCTGAAATTGGGCAGCGTCAGCTGTTTGTTGTGAAGAACCCGGTGACACTTCCTGCGCGCGCGCGAGCATGGTTTCCAGCCACAGTGCTGGCAGCGGGCCTGTCGCTCACGTTGTCCGCTGCCTACTATGCCTGGCGCACGGTGGATTTGCGAAATTCCTCGCAATTCGATCTCACCGCTCAACATACCCGCGCGGACATCGAGCGATCCGTTGAAGCCTACGTGGCCTTGATGCGCGGCGTGGCGGGGTTCTTTGCCGCCGACACAAACGTCGCACCCGCGCAGTTCAAAGCCTTCGCCCATCGCCTGCGACTGGCCCAGTTCTATCCGGGCATCCAGGGCATCGGGTATTCTGCGCGCGTTCTGCCGGAGCAGGAGGAGTCCTTTGTCGCCGCAATGCAGGAGCAGGGCAGAACAAACTTTCAAATCTGGCCCAAGCTGCCACGGCCTGAGTTGCACACGATCACCTTGCTGGAACCGGAAACGGAACGGAACATCGCCGCGATCGGCTTCGACATGTTCACCGACCCCATCCGGCGTCGCGCCATGGAATCGGCGTGCGACAACGGCCGCCCGGCCGCATCGGGCAAAGTCACGCTGGTTCAGGAGATCGATGAAGCCAAGCAAAACGGTTTCCTCATTTACACGCCGATATATGAAGGCGGGCTCGTTCCGGCCACGCTGGAGGAGCGGCGGCGATTGCTGAAGGGGTTCGCCTACTGCCCGTTCCGGATGACGGACTTCGTCTTTGGCGAACTCGACACAAACCAGCTCCGTCAGATGACGCTGCGCATTTACGACGGCTCCAGCGAGCACGAGGAGAACCTGCTGCACGAATCCGCCGCCCGGCTCGAAGGGGCCGACGGCTGGTTCACCACCAGCCATCAAGCGGAACTGACATTGGAAGTGTGCGGCCGGCCCTGGACGATTGTTTGTTCCATCCCGCCGGTGCGTCTGGCTGGCTGGTGGATACCCTGTCTCGTGCTCGCAGCCGGTTCGCTGCTGAGCCTCCTGTTCTTTGCGATGAGCAGCTCCGAAAGCCGCGCGCGTCATGACGCGGAAGCTGCGGCGGAACAACTTCGAATCTCCGAAGCCGCCTTGCGCGACAGCGAGAATCGCATGCGGTTGATGATCGAGAACGCACATGATTACGCGATTTTCGCAATGGATCTGAAAGGCCGCATCGTGAGCTGGAACTCCGGCGCCGAACGGCTCTTCGGTTACCATGAACTCGAAATTGTCGGGCGCAGCGCCGCCGTCGTCTTCACTGAGGAAGATCGCCTGGCGGGCGCGCCGGAACATGAGTTGAGCACTGCGCTCTCCACCGGTTTCGCGCGGGACGATCGCTGGCATCTTCGGAAGGACGGCACGCGCCTGTTCGTGAGCGGCACCGTCCGCGTGATCACCGACGAGGCTGGCCAGCGTCGTGGGTTCATCAAGATTGCGCGCGATGTCACCGAACGGCTCGAAGCGGAAGCCCGGCTGCGGCGCGAGCGCGATTTTTCCGCCATGATTCTCAACAGCCTGCCGGGCATCTTTTACTTCTTCGATGCCGAAGGCCGCTGGCTGCGCTGGAATCACAATCTGGAAACCATCACCGGCTATTCCGCGGAAGAGATTCCGCGGAAGCTGCCCGTAGATTTTTTTGCGGGTGGCGATCGCGTGAAGGTGGCGGAGGCGATCAACGAAGCGTTGCGCGAAGGCGAAACTACCGTCGAAGCCAGCCTGCTGTCGCGCCATCGCGAGCCCGCGCCATTCCTCTTCTACGGCCGGAGAATCCAGCACGATGGCAAGCCGTGTGTGATGGGCATGGGCGTGGACATTTCAGAACGCAAACGGGCGGAATCCGAACTGCGCGACGCTCAGGAACAACTCAAAATCTACACCACCGAGCTGGAGCAGCGGGTGGTGGAACGCACCGCACATCTCCGCCAGAGCCTGCAGTCGCTTGAGAACCTGCTCTACCACGTAGCCCACGATCTGCGCGCACCGCTGCGCTCCATGGCCAGCTTCACCACGTTGCTGATGGATGATTACGCTTCGCAGCTCGACGATTGCGCGAAGGATTACGCGCGACGAATCGCCGGCTCGGCGCAATTCATGGACGAGCTTGTTCAGGATTTGCTCACCTACGGCCACCTGACCCACGCCAATTTCACCCTGTCCAGCATCAGCCTCGAACAGCACGTGGACACGGTCATCGAGCAACTGGCAGGAAAGATTGCCGCTCGCAATGCGCGGGTGGAGGTGGAGCGTCCGCTGCCGGTCGTTCGCGCGAACCCGGCTGTGGTGAATCAAATTGTGCTGAACCTTTTGGACAACGCCTTGAAGTTTGTCCCGGCGGATCGCGCACCACAGATTCGCATCCGGGCCGAACGCAACCATCACGTGCGGCTCTGGGTTGAGGACAACGGCATTGGCATCAAGGCTGAATATCACGACCGCATCTTCCGCGTGTTCGAAAGATTGCATGCGGGCGACCAGTTCCAGGGAACCGGCATCGGGCTGGCCATTGTCATCAAAGCGGCTGAACGCGTCGGCGGCCGCGCTGGAGTGGAATCCCAACTGGGAGAGGGCAGCCGTTTCTGGGTGGAATTTCAAAACGCAGAACCTGCCTCAGAAGCGCGACAGCCCGGCCCGGTTGAAGGAGCCACTTGAAAGCATTCAGTTTGCTTCGCCTTTAGAGCAACACCTGGTTGCTGCGGCAAATTTCCGCGTAAAGTTCGCCCAGCGGCTTCAGGCGCCGCGGCAGCGAGGGATCGCCAAAATCGACAGCCACCAGCCCAAACTTCTTCGCGTATCCGAACTGCCATTCAAAGTTGTCCAGGAGCGACCAGTAAAAGAATCCGCGGATGTCCACTCCAGCCCGCAGGGCGCGATGCAGGGAGGCGAGGTTGTCCTTCAGGTCGCGTTCGCGAAACGATTCGTCTTCCGATGCGGAGCCGTGTTCGGTCACGTAGATCGGAAGCCGGGACGCCTTGGAAAGCTGCACGAGCGCCGCTTTGAGACCGATGGGATGGCGTTCCAGCATGTCGTCGCAGGCCACGCCGAACTTTGCCAGCTCATCGCAGCTGAAGCCAAACGTCGGTACCAACGGCTGAAGATTTCGAAAGCGAATGCGGCCGTAGTAGTTCACTCCAAGATAGGTTGCCGGTTCGTGGGTCGCACTCGGATGAAAGCTATCGAAGACATATTCATTCAGTTGTGAATGCGCAAACGCTGCGACCGCCACATCCCACAGCGATGCCTGACGATACGGTTCGAAGCAGGTCCAGTTCTTCGAAAAGCCGACTTCCGCCTCGCCGAGCGCGCTGCCGATGTCGCGAATGATGGGGCATAACTGCCGGTGCGCCTCGGCCATGTTGCGGATGACGGCGCGAAAGGAATCGACGCGGAACTTTTTGAGCGGCGGAAACTCAGCGATGAGGTAGCCGCAGCACGCGTAAGTATCGGGTTCGTTGAAGGTATTCCAGATGCGGACGTGCTGGCGCAGGGTTTTGACGAGTTTCGTGACGTAATCGACAAACGCCGGAATCGCAGCCTCATTCGTCCAGCCGCCGGCGCGATTGATCCAGGGTGGATTTGAGAAATGGTGCAACACGACCATCGGAGTGATGCCAGCCGCGTTGAGGCGATCCAGCTGGTCGGCGTACCGCGCGAGTTCCTGCGGGTTCAAATCTGCGAACGCACAGTCCTGGAGCCGCGACCATTCAATGCCGAAGCGATAGGCATTCACGCCCAGCCGAGTCATCCATTCGACGTCTTCCGCGTAGCGATGATAGCTGTCGCAGGCGGGATGGCAGGTTTTGCCGTCGCGCGCGACAAAGCCCGTCCATTCGTTCTGAATGTGGCCCTCGATCTGGGTGGTGGAAGTTGCTGTTCCCCAAAGGAAGCCTTTCGGAAACTCAAGAACCTGGTCGTTCATCAACGAGAGAAGAAAAAGCCCAAAGCGTGAAAGCGCGAAAGCGGAAACGATAGGCGCGCGCGGATCGCCCGATTATTGTGATTCTCAAAAGTCGTTTCCAAACAGCGGGCGAGCGAACCCTCACCCGGCCTTCGGTCACCCTCTCCCATCCGATGGCGGAGGGACGGGGATCAGGGCGAGACGAAGCTGTGAGATCAAGACTCAGCGAGAGCAGCTCGAAGCGGCGATCGGCAGGAAGTTGGGTCCTGAAGACCCACGGGCCGTGGTTTTCACTTTTGTGTTCGCGACACCTTCCGTTCAAGCCCGCGATCCCCGTGGTTTCAAATGCCATTCGGGATTCGTTTCGCCGTGCGGGCCTTGTGCGACGCGTTCCAGGGTTCGCAGGAAAATTGCATCAGCGCGGCTCAGCCAACGGCGGTATTTCTCATTGGAAAGCTGGTCAGGAAGTTCTGAGAGCCGGTCCAGGTTGAAAGACGTGTCCGCAATTCCGAAGCCGATTCGCACCGCATCGATGGCGTTGATCTGTTGCTCCACGTGATTCTCCACGGGCATGAGGAACATCGGTTTTCCAAGGTAAGCGGCCTCGCTGAGTGATTCGAAACCCGCGGTGCAGGCGACGTATTTGCACTCCGCCATCATGCGCAGGAACTTTTCCCCATCCAGCCGGTGGAACGTGAGCGTGTCGTCGTAGCAAAACTCCGCCGGCGCGTCCGGCTTGTCGTAGAAGCAATGCAGCACCATCTGCGGCTTCTTCTTGTGCCACTCGATGATCTGTTCGGCGTAACCGTGGTTCAACAGATACGCGAGAACGAAATTGCCCCCTGACTTCGGCTCCAGTTCGAACAGCTGGCGGCGGAGAATGGGCGGGCTGACTGTGATGTCCTTGTCCGGCCGGTCAGCGCCTTCGTAGAACGAGAGCGCCAGTTTGGACGAAGCCGCGCCCACAAGTTTCACGTACCATTTGAGCCCGAACTGCTGCAGCCGCAGTTTCGAAACGCGTACGTAATCGGGATGACCGCACATGAACTGATGCGCCACGGCAAGCACCGGCGGGCGCTGGCGATGCGTCAGCGAGTAGATGCCGGTGAGCGGTTCGAAGAAGTTGATGATGACATCCGGTTCGGTCTGGCGCACGAGCGCGGCCAGTTTGCGGACGCCGCGCCAGTAGGCGGGAATGTGGCGGACGATTCCGCCGAGCGTCGCGGACAGGCTGACCTTGCGATGGTTCTTAAACGAGAAGTCGAGCGTCGGGATCTGTTCGATCGGCATCTTCATCGCCGATGCAAAGAATGGGGGCACCGTCCTCTTTGACCCCGTTCCGAGCACGATGCTCACGACCTGATGGCCAGCCCGCTCGACCATCTCCTTCACTGCTATCGCCTGAGTCATATGACCCCGGCCCTCGCCGAGTATGCTGAGCATTATTTTCATGGAAGTGTATGAGTCGAATGTTGCCATTGGAATCCTCCACCAACGCCGTGCAACTCTCCACCCAGTCGCCGCAGTTCATGTAGGTGACACCGCGATCCTCCTTGATCTCGGCGCGATGGATGTGGCCGCAGATGACGCCGTGAACATTCTGTTTGTGCGCCATCTGAACGATTGCGTCCTCGAAATCGCTCACGTACTTCACCGCCGCCTTGGCCTTGTATTTCAAATACGCCGCGACGGACCAGTAGCCGAAGCCGAGCGTGCGCCGGACGCGGTTGAAGTGCAGGTTGAAATCGAGAATCCAGTCGTAGAGCCGCGTGCCCACGCGATCCAGCAGCCGGTTGAAATGCGTGATGCCGTCGAACTGATGGCCGTGCAGCACGAGATACCGTTTCCCGTCGGCCGCGATGTGAACGACTTCCCGCGCGAGCAGCACGCTGCCGAAGTTCATTCCCACAAACTGCTCCAGACATTCGTCGTGGTTACCCGTGATGTAGATGACCTGGGTCTGCTTGCGGCTTTTCCGAAGCAGCTTCTGGATCAGCACATTGTAGCTGTCCTGCCAGTGCCAGCGCGAACGCAGCTGCCAGCCATCAATGAAATCGCCGACCAGGTAGAGATAGCGGCAATCCACTTCGCGAAGAAACTCGAGCAGCGCATCCACCTGCGCGTGCTTGGTGCCGAGATGGATGTCGGAAATCCAGACCGAACGAAAACGTTTCGGCGCATTCGATTCAATGGTGCCAGCTGTCGCAATCATACGTGGTTGGTTTCTGACCGGAGCACCATCGGCTGATTGCGAACAACCGCGCAACCGAAAAGCCATTCCGTTGCTGAAATGTTACTGCCGCGTAACACGGCAGCGCGAAAAGCAGTCGCAAAAGGAAAGGCGGCGGACCCAGTCGAGCCCGCCGCCAGTCTCAAACCTCACCCACTAAAAGCTGTCAGTCATTCTTGCCGTGACGCGCGGCGTGATTCAGCCGCTGCACGAACCGCTGATTCGGAATGTTCGAAATGTCGAACGCCCAGACCGCATCGCCCAGACCGTTCGGGACATTTGCGAGATCGGTGCTGTCCGGGTGCATGACCGCCAGAACAAATTCCGTCGGGATGCGCGGATTGAAGATCATGCCGGTGGCTTCGCAACCGTCCACGCAGATGCTGAGGAAATGATCGAGCGACTCGGCCACGCCGTCGTCATTTGCATCACGGATGAACCAGACGTCGCCGCCGATGTTCGAGCCGTTCGGCGCGTCTTCGATGACGTAGATGTTGCCGAGAGCGTCCTGCGCAAGGTTGTCCGGAGAATCCAGTTCACCAGTCGTGGAAGCGAAACCCAGGTTCTTCGGCGTGTTGCGATTTGCCACCAGGATCACGCGGGCCTTGCGATCGTTCAGGATTTCGATCGCATAGATTGCATTCTCCGAAGTCATCGCCACATAAACCACCTCGTTGCCGTTGCGCAGCTTGCCGACTTCCATGTCTTCCGGCCGGCCATACGGCGTTCCGCCGGCGTCATCCGCAGCGCCGCGTCCGCCCATCGCGAGCGGGTCCGTGCGCGGATCGGTGGACGGCCCGTTGCGGAACGGATCCGTGATTCCAGGCAGAGGCGTGCCGTTGCGATCGGTGAGAGGAATCCACGTGGCGAGGCCGGTGCGCGGCTGATTGGTGTTCGCGGCTGCATTCCAGTTTTCAGCGACGTCACCCTTGAACTTGTCCACTGCGAGCACAAATGTCTGGCCGGCGGTGTAATCGCCCTTTTTCTTCATCACGAACTTGTAGATCGAACCGGAGTTCCATTCGTCGATGAAATAAATCGTGCGGCTGTCCTGCTTGCTGAACGTAATGCCTTCGTGCGCGACGTTCGCGATGCTGTTCAATTCGCGGATTTGAATGTTCGTTGGCGAAGCAAACGGATTGAGCACTTCGATGACGCGGCCTTCACCCGCCCATTCTTCGGCCAGGAACAACGTGCCATTTGGGGTGTAACGGCAGGGGTCGAACGCACCGTAGTCAGCGGTCCAATTGTTCGTCGCGCCGCCTTGATCTCCCTGAAACAGAATTTCCGTCGTCCGCGTGGTGATGTCGTGACGCGAAACACCCGCGCCGAACGGAGTCTCATGGGGCATGAACAGCACCGTGCCGGAATCGTCATAGGCAATCATGTCGATCATTGAAGCCGAGGTGCCTGCGGGCACTCGGATGATCGATTGCATCGGACTGAGGATCTGGTCTTCGACTTCGCGCAGGCTGACGAGATTCCATTGATAGATGCCAGCGGGCGCTGTCCAGGGAGCCATCAATTCGGGGAGGGCATTGGGAGTAACGACCGGAGCGGATTGGGTGAGCGGCTGGAACCAGACATCGGTTCCGGCCTTCGCAGCGGCGGCAGTGGCGACCACGGCGCCGAGCGAAAGGTAACGAGCTAAGTTGTTCATGTGTTTATTGGTTCTGTTAAAAGCAAAGCACGAGCTTCGCGGTTCTGTTTTTGGAACGCCTGAGAATTCGTTGAGCGGACGCGCGAAGGCAAAACGTTTACTGTAGTTTTTCGGTGGCGCGCTTATGGCGTTTTTGCCGTCTCGGTGACGTTTCGCTGACGCTGCGTGAGGTCCGGCTCCGGCCAGTCGAGCAGGATGTTCCACCTGAAAATGTGCGCCTCCGGCAGCGTCGGCGTCGTGGCGTTGTCGATGCTGGAATAGACATTCACCGGCGGCGTCAGCACCGCATCGCGACCATGGATATAGTCCTGGTCCTCCACGATCGTGCGGTAGGCCTTGTTCAACGCGAGAGCGCGTTCGCGTGAAGGTGTGATCAGTTCATAAACATCGCGCGCACGGGCGACCTTTTCGCGGTTCAAGGTTCCATCGCGATTGAACCAGCGTTCGAACATTTCGATGTTGTTCCGGAACTCGCTGCCGCCGCCGGCGCGCTCCAGATACGTCGCGATTTCACCGCGCGTCTCGCCCTTGGTGGGCGCGTCGGGCATTCCTTTGAGATTGATGTAACCCCAGCCGGGACGGCCTTCCATCTTGCGCGCAAAGCTGAAGGTCTTGTCGATGGTGGAGCCGATCGAATTGTGGCAGCCCATGCAGAAAAGGTTTTCCTCAAACGTGCTCGCCCGCAGCCGGCCGGCGCGATCTTCAATGAAGCCGTGGATTGCCCAGCCGTTCCCATTATCGAGCCCGTATTCGCCCAAGTTCTGATAGCCGGGAAGATTGCCGGCTTCCTTCTCGAATCCTTCGAGCTGGTATCGCCGCGCGTAAACCGGTTTCGAATACGCCCTCCACTTCTTCATGTAGCGCACTTCCTTCATGCGCGTGGAAACTCCGATCTCGCCGTTGTCCGCGATGCCGAGGTAGCGAACGGTGTGCAGAAACTCGGTTCCCGCCGGATAGAGGAACGTGCCGCGATAAACGTCTTCCGCCGCGCCCACGAAAGAATCGATGTTTACGATCCGCTCCACCACGCCGAGCTTGCCGTCGTGATTCAGATCACGGCCCACGACTCGTTCATCGATCGACAATGCGCGAATCGCGTCCGTGCCCTTGATCGAGGCTTCAAGAATGGCGAGGTTCGCCTTGTAAATGTCGCGCGAGTAAGCGCCAGATTTGTCCGTGCGGAACTTCTCCGGCAGTCGAATCATCACGTCGTCAGTCGATCCGTTCGCCGGCCAGAACGTGCTGGGGAATGGCTTGTAATTGAACGCCACCCAATGGCTGCCGTCCTTGGCGAAACCTTCGCCATCGAACGCCGCCGGGCCGAGTTGCAGGTTCGCCAGGTCCGGAATCCATCCCTTGAATCCGGCTTCGCGCAGCCGCGGCGCGAGTTCCGAATAGTTGTCCTGGCGGATGTAATTCAGGATTTCGCTGTCCGAGATTTTCGCCACACGCTCCGTGCGATCCTCGAACAGATTCTTCCAATGGTTCGTCATGCCGAGATCGCTGAAGCTGTAAGCCTCCTGGAGATCCGCATCGGCCATGACGTTTTCACGCTCGCGAATCGGATCTTGATGGCAGACGTAGCACGGATTGAAGGTGCCTTCCGTGCGGGTGTAGCACTGCGGCGGCACGATGGCTTCGCGGTTGTAAACAGCGGAAACGGGATGTGCTGACAAGGCTGGCGGAACAACTGCCGTGTTCGTGCGCAGCGCTTCGAGAAGCTGGACATGCAACGGTTTGGATTTCGAATCCGCCTCGGTCTCGTGCGCGGGCCGGCTTTCAAATGCGCAGGCGCGGGCGGGAATCGAAACGCAGATCAAGGAGGGCAGGAGGAGCTTTACTACATTCTTCATGGGCATTCGCTGGGTTCGGGTTCAAACCCCAGCAAAGCCGGTCCCGGTTACGCTCGCGTGACGCCCGGGAAACGGTCTCGAAACGAGCACGGCTCAGATCCTTTATAAAATCCATGCCTGCGCCGTGGCTTTGTGACGCCGGTTCCGTTAGATTCTGGGCGAATGTCCAATCCCCAGTTGTTCATGAGATTCAAGCCGCGCTTCGTTTTGCCCTGCCCAGTTTTGCCGTTCCTCAGAACGTCCCTGGCCGCCACCTTCAGCCTCTTTGCAGCCGTTGCGGCGAGTGCATCATCATTCCCTTTCGAAGCGGAATCCGGATCGCTGGGCGCCCACTTCACCAATGGTGTCAGCGCGGGCGTGCAGTTCATCTCGGTTTCGACGGATCGCATCAACAGCGGCAATCCTGGAAACGGCAGCCGCGTCGCGAGCTACACGCTGTCGTTTCCCAGCGCTGGCACGTACCACCTTTACGCCCGCGTGCGGGTTGGTTCTGCGGGCTTTGATGATGACAGCATGTTTTTTGGAAATGGGTTTGGTGTGAAATCGCCGGTCACCGATGCTGATTGGGTTTTCGTGAATGGATTGGCAGGTGTCGGCTTCAACAACGCGGGCCAGGTCGTAACGGGCGGCGGCAACCTGGGCAACGGCGTCTGGAAATGGATCAACCTCACTTCGTTCACCAGCCAGCCGGGCCTCACGGTCGCGGCCGGGAATCTGACGCAGACATTTCAAATCGGCGCTCGTGAAGATGGTCTCGACATCGACAAGTTTGTTTTTGGCCGGTCCGATTACACGTTCACCGTTGCCGATCTGGATTCGGACGGACCCGGAACACCGCCGCCGTCTCCGGCCGCGAGCATCGATCCGGCGACGATTCACCAGACGATCGAAGGCCTCGGCGGGGCGATTGCGTTCTATAACGGCTGGATCACCGCGCATCCGTACAAGCAGGAGATTCTCTCCAATGCGTTTGCCGGTTTGAACATCTCGATGCTGCGCGTGGGAAACTGGTTTCGTTACCAGAACACCTTCAACTTCGATCCGCCGACCACTGAAATTGTAGCGACGGCGGGCCAGCTGCTTGGGCGGCCCGTGCCGATCCTGATGAGTTCCTGGGCGCCGCCCGCATTTCTGAAGAGCAACGGCGAGGTTGGAAATGGCGGCACGCTGCTCTTCACCAACGGCGGCTTTGCCTACAATGAGTTTGGAAAGTATTGGCACGATTCGCTGCGCGCGTATCGTTCGAACGGCATTTCGCCGACGTGGATCAGCATTCAGAACGAGCCCGACTGGGAGGCGAGTTACGATTCGTGCATTTTCCGAGCGAACGAAGGCGTGGTGAACGGCACCAACTACGCCAGCTATTCAAAGGCGCTCGACGCGGCTTACCAATGGGTGACCAATCTGCCTGCGCCGCCGAAATTCCTCGCGCCCGAACCGGTGGGAATCGGCTATAACGTCATTCAGAATTACGCGCCAACGCTCAACGCGAATCATTTTTACGGCGTCGCGTATCACCTTTATCACGGCAGTTCGGACGGCAGCGCGAATGGCTACGTCAACTCGCTGCGAGCGACGACCAATCTGTTTCCATCCAAGCCGAGGTTCATGACGGAGTTTGGCGTCTCGAACATGGTTGAATCCGCGACGCTCATTCACAACGTGCTGACCGAGGGGCGCGCGAGCGGCTACAACCACTGGAGTCTCATCTGGCCCGGCCCGGACGGCGGCCTGGTGCAGATCGAGTTTCCATGGAATCAAGCGCAGTGGACCAATGCACCGGCCGGAAGCCCGACGCAATCGCGCGGCTACTGGCTCTCGCCGAGCTACTGGGCGATGAAGCACTTCTCCTATTACATCACGGCGGGCAGCCGTCGCATCGCTGCGGCGTGCAACGATTCGAACGTGAAATTCTCGGCTTACCTCACGCCGGATAATCTCCGGGTCGTGGCTGTCTTGATCAATCGAAGCACAAATTCCGCTTCCACGCTGGACTTGAACTTCGGCTCATTTCCGTTCCATTCGTCGAGCGTTTACCAGACGGCGGGCACGAATCACTTCCAAGCGTTGGGTCCGGTCGGAACTGAAATCACGCTGCCGCCGGAATCGCTGACGACGATCGTGCTCGACAAGTTGGTTGCCGTGGGCCGGGCGGAGAATCCTGCTCCGGAGAACGGCGCGAACAATGTGCCGTTTGAAGCGACGTTGACTTGGACGCCGGGGAGTAACGCGCTGGCGCATGCCGTTTATCTGGGCACCAGTTCGAACTCCGTGGCGCAAGCCACCACCACATCGCCGGAATACCGCGGCGCGGTCACCAACTACAGCTTCAGTCCGCTGCTGGCGGGCGGGACGACTTACTTCTGGCGCGTGGACGCAATTGCTGGAGCCAACACCAACACCGGCGCGGTCTGGACATTCGATACCGTGCCGCTGCCGGTGCTCGTGCATCGCTACAGCTTCAGTGAATCCGGCGGTTCAACCACGGCCGATTCCCAGGGAGGGCCGTTTTGGAACGGCGCGCTGCAAAACGGAGGCACGCTCTCCGGCGGCTGGCTGGCAATCGGTTCTGGAGCCCAACAGCATGTGCGTTTGCCCGCCGGCATCGTCAGCACGCTCACGAATTTCACGATTGAAACCTGGGTTCGCCTGAACACCGTGGCAAACTGGTCACGCCTCTTCGATTTCGGAAACGGCCCTTCGCTGAACATGTTCCTCACGCCGCAGAACGGCATCAATTCACGACCGCGATTTTCCATCACGATCAACGGGGCCGGCGGCGAGCAGCAGATCACCGGGTCCGGTCCCCTGTCTGCGAACGCGTGGCATCATCTTGCGGTCACGTTGAACGGAAACACGGGAATCCTGTTTGTGAATGGTGTTCCAGTGGGAACCAATTCTGCCATCACGCTCCGGCCTTTTCAGCTCGGCAGCACGACGAACAATTATTTCGGCCGATCGCAGTATGGCAACGATCCCTATTTGAATGGCACGTTCGACGAGTTCCGAATCTATCGAACGGCGCTGACACGATTGGAGATTGCGGCGACGCATGCGATGGGACCGAATGCACTGTTGAGTGACGACAGCCCGGCGGTGAGCTTCGTGTCCGGGATTTCCAATCTGACGATCAACTGGCCGTTGGCGGCGGCTGGGTTTCAGTTGCAGCGGCGGACGAACCTTGTTGACGGCAGTTGGATGAACGTCACGTCACCTTCGCCGCAAATCGTGAACGGCCAATGGGAGGTTAACATCCCCGTCACAGCGAGCGAAGGAGACTCGTTCTATCGACTGACGAAGTAACGACCCAGAACTCCAGTCCTCCGGACTGACGTTGAATTCGGGTTGGAGCGGCAGCTCCGCACGTCTCTTGAGGCGGGGCCTGGTTGCCGCTTCGCCCCATTTTCCGCACCCCACTGTCCGGTCCGTTGCCGAGCCCGCACCGCGCTTGGCGAGCTGGGAAAATTTAATCCATGGAATCGCACCTGACGGGAGCCGTAACCGATGCCAATCTTCCGGCATCCTTTACTGAAATTTGCGCCTGATCGGATTTGGGGGTGAACGTTGCGATGGATTCCAGCGGCCGATGCCAGGGCGACTCCCAACCATGAAACTTCGTATCTCCCGTTGTACAGCTGCGTTCTTCTCTGCCGCATCCCTGCTGCTCCTGCCGGTCTCGAGCCGCGCCGATGTGATCATCAATGAATTCCTTGCCGACAATGGCGGCGGCCTCCGCGATGAAGACCAGGAAAGTCCCGGCTGGGTGGAGCTTCTCAATCGCGGCCCCGGTGCGGTGAACCTCGGGGGCTGGCGGATGACTGACGATCCGGGAAATCTCGCCAAGTGGACGTTCCCGGCAACGAACTTGCCGGCCGGTGGCTATCTCATCGTCTTTGCGTCCGGAAAAAATCGCGCCACCGCCGGCGCGCCGCTGCACACCAGCTTTCAACTGAATGCCGATGGCGAATACCTCGCGCTGGTGGAACCGGGCGGAACGGTATCGCATGCGTTCACACCTGCGTTTCCCAAGCAGCGTCAGAATGTTTCCTACGGCATTGAGACAGAAACGATTTCCACATCCTTGCTCGCCTCCGGCGCATCCGCGCGTGTGCTCGTTCCAGGCAGCGGAGCGCTGGGCACTTCCTGGACCGCGGCGGGATTCAACGATGGCGCCTGGACGCAAATCAACAGCCCGGTGAGCTACAGCGTGGGTTTCAGTGCGAATCAGATTCTGGCAATTGATGTGAACGATCGTTCGTCTGCCGCCGGACCGGTAACGCAGGCGGGATTCAGCTCGTTCGTCATCAATTCCAATGGCTCCAGCACAGCGATCCAAACCCTGCCCACGGTGCGGACGTATGGCGGAGTCACGATCACGCTTTCGAACACGCCCGGCGCCGGGTATGACGACCGGCTGCGCGGTCAGCCGTTTAACAGCGGCGCGTTCACCGAATCGCTGTTGCTGCGCGATTACATCCGGTCGCAGACCAGCTCCGGAACGGGCGGATTGGATCTGCGCCTGACCGGGCTCGCTGCAAATCTGACGCACCGTGTGACGGTGTGGTCCTTCGATGCGGACAGCTCGAGCCTCAAAGTTTCTGACTGGTTCGCGAATGGGATTCCGGTTCGCAGCAATTACACCTTCAATCCGGACATTCTCCCGACGAGCAACGATCAATACCGTTTCATGTTCAACGCGGCAGCTACCGCGACCGGCGCGATGCTCATTCAAGGGAGGCGCGACCTGGCCAGCTCAGGCACCAGTGTTTTTCTCAATGCGTTGAAAGTGGAACGGCTCACACCGCATCCGCCGACCAACACGCTCGGCACGCTCATGCTCAGCAACAACGCCACGGCTTACATCCGGTTTCCGTTCAATGTGGCGGATCCAAACGCGTTTCATGGTCTGCGGTTGCGGCTCCGCTATGACGACGGCGTGGTGGTGTATCTGAATGGGCAGATCGTGGCTTCGCGCAACTCGCCCGGCTCGCCAACTTGGAACTCGGCGGCGAACACCTCAAACGAACAGGCGCCGGTGGAGGAGGTGATCCAGCTTTCCGATGCCGCGAACTGGCTCCAGACCGGGGCGAATGTGCTGGCGGTTCACGGACTCAACGCGCACGCCTACGACACCGATTTTCTGGTGAGTGCCGAGCTTGAAGGGCTCTCCAACGGCGCCACAGCCGAGCGCTACTTCAAGCCGCCCACACCAGGCGCGGAAAACGGCAGCGGCTTTCTCGGCTTGGTTTCCGACACGAAATTCAGCGTGGATCGCGGATTCTATTCCACGCCGTTCGCCGTTGCGATCACCTCGGCGACGGCCACAGCGTCGATCTATTGGACGACGAATGGCAGTGTGCCAGCTCCCACGAACGGGTTTCTTTACAACGGACCGATTCAGATTCCGGGGACGCGGCTGCTGCGCGCGGCGGCGTTTCTGACGAATCACGTCCCAAGTGTTCCCGATACGCATTCCTACATTTTCCTGAGCGAGGTGCTTCAGCAGTCCAGCGCCCCACCAGGCTACCCAACGACCTGGCAGGGGAATTTTCCCGCGGATTACGGCATGGATCCGAACATTGTGAATCACCCGACCTATGGGCCGACGTTGATGAACGACTTGCGATCCATTCCGACCCTCTCGCTGGTGTCGTCGCACGCGGAGTTCTGGAGCCCGGAGATTGGGATTTATCCTGATGCAACGCTGCTGCGCGAGGTGTCCACTTCGGCGGAGTTGTTCGACGGCACCAACGTTTCGCAGTTTCAAATCAACTGCGCGATTCAGATGCACGGCCAGGCCGGGCGCGATAATGCGCGTTCGCCCAAGCATTCGTTCCGTCTGGAATTCAAAGGCGATTACGGTCCATCGCGGCTGGACTACGATTGGTTCGGCGGCGGTGTGACCGAGTTCGACGGCATCATCCTGCGCGCCACCTGGGCGGATACCTGGACGACCCGTTACGATCCGTTCAGCAATGTGACTCCGCCCTATACGGAGACCAGCCCGCTGCGTTATCGGCCGGAGAATGCCACTTACCTGCGCGACATCTGGGTTCGAGAAGCCATGCGCGAGATGGGCCATCTCGCCTCGCGCAGCCAGCATGTGCATCTCTACGTCAACGGCCTCTACTGGGGCATCTACAATCCCAGCGAACGCATGGACACCGCGTTTTTCGCGAATCACCTCGGCGGGTTGGAGAAGGATTGGGACATCGTCAAAGATCGTGCCGCGAACGGAACAGCCGAACTCCAGGACGGCAGCGAAGCGGATTGGACGAACCTGATCGCTCAGGTGAATCTCGGCATCAACAGCGAGTCCGCCTTTCAAGCTGTGGCCGCACAGGTGGACCTCGACAACCTCATCGACTACATGCTGCTGCACGCGGCAGTTCAGGCAAACGACTGGCTTCAGGACAACAATCCACACAACTGGTTTGGCGCGCATCGCCGGGCAATTCCAACGAACGGTTTGCCGGCAACGAAATGGATCTTCCTGCCCTGGGATCAGGAAATTGCCATGAACCGGGTGCGCGATGAAGACCGCGTGAACGTCAGCGCGAACCACATGCCGTCGCGCATTTACTCGCAATTGCGCAACTGGCCGGAATTCCGCCGCATGTATGGGGACCGCGTTCACAAGCACCTGTTCAACGGCGGCGTGCTGACGGCGTCCAACAACATCGTTCGCCTGCAGCGGCTCGCGGCCCAGATCGACCGCGCCATGGTCGGCGAATCCGCGCGCTGGGGCGATGCACGCGAATTCCAGATCAACAGCGATCTCGGAACGGGAGTGACGTTGACGCGCGACGAGCATTGGCTGGTCGAACTGGAGAAGCTCTATACGAACTGGTTTCCGAATGTGATGAACCAGCGCTTGCTGGAGCTTCTGGTTCCAGCTGGATTGTATCCGTCCACCGGCGCACCGCAGTTCAGCCAGTTTGGTGGTGCTGTAACCAACGGCTTTGCACTGGAAATCACGCACACGAACTTGTCTGGCGTGATCTACTACACGATCGATGGCAGCGATCCGCGGGAGTATGGCACCGGCGCCATCGCGGGCACCGCGGAGGCTTACAGTGGAATAATTCCGGTGAACGCGCCGACCGTGGTGCGGGCGCGTGTTTACGACAACGGCAACTGGAGCGCCCTCGTCGAAACGGTGTTCTATCCGCCGCAGGATTTAAGCAAGCTGACCCTGACGGAGATCATGTATAACCCGCCCGCGCTGGGCGCGACCGTCGGGAACAACCTGGAGTTCATCGAACTGAAGAACAACGGGACGAACTTGCTGAACCTTTCGGGCCTTACGTTCACCGGCATCACCTTCACGTTCACGAATGGAACGGTTCTTGGACCGGGCCAGTTCTACGTTCTCGCGAGAAATGCCGCGGCGTTCGCGACAAAGTATCCGGGCGTGACAGTGAACGGCACGTTCACCGGCCAGCTGGACAATTCAGGTGAACGGCTGACACTCTCGCATGCGCTCGGGACGCCAATTTTCACGGTGGATTACGACGATCGGCCCGCCTGGCCGGTCGCAGCGGACGTGGCGGATTTCTCGATCGTGCAGGTCAATCCGTTGCTCTCACAAGCGCCCGACAAAGGCAGCCGCTGGCGAGCGAGCACGAATCCCGGTGGATCGCCCGGCGCGGATGACCCAGTTCCTGTCATCGCTCCCATCTTGATCAACGAAGTCCTGGCTCACACCGATCCGCCGAACAAGGATTCGATCGAGCTGTTCAATCCCACGGGCACCAATGTGAATGTCGGCGGCTGGTATCTGACGGACGAACCGGACACGCCGAAGAAGTTCCGCATTCCTGACAACACGAGCATCCCGGCTGGCGGGTACGTCGTCTTTGACGAAGACGATTTCAATGCCACGCCCGGCGCGCTGACGAGTTTTCTCCTGAGCTCCACGGGCGATGACGTGCATCTGTTTTCGGCGACCACGGCCGGTGCGTTGACCGGTTATTCTGACAGCGCGGAGATTGGCGCGTCCTTCAACGGCGTGAGTTTCGGCCGGGTGGTGAATAGTGCGGGCGACGAGTTTTATCCGCAGCAAATTTCACGGACGCTCGGTTCCGCAAATTCCGGAGCTTTGATTGCGCCCGTCGTGATCAGCGAGATCGATTATCATCCCGGGACGGATGGCTTCGCGTTCATCGAGCTGCTGAACCACACGGCCAACCCGGTTCCGCTGTTCAGCGCCGCGTTTCCCACCAACACCTGGCGATTCGATGGCGTGGCTTTCCGGTTTCCCACGAACCTGACGCTCGGCGCGAACCGCACCTT
>CAMLLE010000002.1 GCA_946480555.1 uncultured Verrucomicrobia subdivision 3 bacterium | reverse complement strand
TTGGATATGCCGATGCCGTGTTCGCTTTCAACTCAACGAATCCGCCTGCGATCCGGAATCACCCGGTCAGTTTGGCGGTCAAATCGGGCACCAACGTTTTCTTCAACGTTTCTGCATCCGGCAGTTCGCTGAGTTTCCAATGGCGGAAGGACGGCGCCGATCTGATCAATGGCGGCCGCGTTTCCGGGGCCAGGACCGCCCAGCTGGCGCTGATGGCGGCCGAGGAATCCGACAGCGGCGTTTATTCCGTTTTCATCACCAACCGTTTCGGATCGGTGCTGAGCTCCAATGCCACGCTGCTCGTCAGCGCATTGGATCACTTTGAATGGTCTGCCATTCCTTCGCCGCAAGCCGCCGGCGTGCCGTTTGTTGTCTCGGTTTCCGCGAAGGATTACCTGAATACCACCGTTACCAGCTTCAGCGGGGTGGTGAGTTTCACAGCTCGTGATTGGAGCAACCGGACGGAGACGAACATCCTGGGCGGCCTTTCGTCGCAGAGCTCGTCCAGCGGGAATTACACCGTGGGTTATCGATTCACGCCATCGAACAACATCACCGTAACGCATGTCCGCTCTTATTCCGGAAACAAGGTGTCGATCTGGACCGACGCCGGCGTGTTCATTGGGAGCCAGACGGTGACCAACGTATCGGGCAGCTGGATGGAAACACCTTTGGCGGCGCCCGTTGAACTTTCGGCAGGAACAACCTATCGCGTTGGATTGTACACCGGCGGTAACCCATTCTACTATCGAACCGATGGCACCGGAACCTTTCCTCACGGGAACATAATCCAAAGTTGCCAGGCGATCGGTGATTCGTTTCCCGTGAACGTTGACTCTGTGCGGTGGTGGCTTGTTGACCTGCGTTATTCAGTGGGAACGCTAACCAATGTCCCGGTGACGCCAGGCATTTCCGGTGCATTCACTAATGGCATCTGGACCGGTGCTGTGGCCGTGCAGGGCGTCAGCACGGGAATGGTGCTTCACGCTCAACACGCAACCGGGGCGGATGGTGAAAGCGACCCATTTGAAGTGATGCTGCAGAACGATGTCAGCCTCGCCATGGCGGCCACGCCTCAACCGGTGACGGCCGGTGGAAACCTGGCCTGGAACCTGACGGTGAACAATTCCGGCCCCATCACGGCAACCGGGGTCACGGTCACCAACTTCCTGTCCGCCGGAACGAGCCTTCAGTCCGTCGCTCTTTCCCAAGGCAGCTATTTCACGAATGGAAACTCCTTGGTATGCGTGCTGGGAAGTGTGGGTGCGGGGTCGAATTGCACGATCAGCATCGTGGTCGTTCCAGGCGCCATCGGGGTCGTCTCCAACAGCGCGATTGTCACCCGGCTGGAAGCTGACGCATTCAACGGGAACAATGTGGCCAGCGCCGCGGTGACCGTCATCGTGCCCACCATTTCCATTTCCGACACTTCCATCGTGGAAGGAAATTCCGGCAGCAGCCACGCCACGGTTGCTGTGTCGTTAAACGCGCCGGGCAACCTGCCGGTGACGGTGTCCTACACCACCATGAATGGCAGCGCGTTTGCGGGTTCAGATTATGGCGCCACCAATGGGACGATTCAGTTTTCGCCCGGCGAGACAAACAAGCTGATCGCCGTTCCGGTTTTTGGAGACGTTTCAGCGGAGCCTGACGAGACCTTCTACATCCAGCTTTCCGGCGAATCGAACAGTCAGCTGGCGGATGCGACGGGGGAATGCTTGATCGTGAATGACGAGGTGCCGTCCGCGGCCTATGTGAGATCCAGCACGGGATTGCCCTGGGGCCAGGTTTCAAACGAAGCCGCCATGGCCCGCGTGTTCGGAACCAACAACTGGCGGGATCTCCGATATGAGACCGTCAATGCGGCTTCGCTCTTTTCAGCTTTCACCCGGTTCGTGTTCCTGGAAGGCAGTGATGACAATGCATCGGAACTGGCGACCTTCTTGAGTGCGAACCTGACGAACATCCGAACATGGGTGAGCAACGGCGGGAGTCTCTTCATCAATTCCGCTCCGAACGAAGGGAATGGAATGAACATGGGATTTGATGTGGTGCTGACATATCCGTCGCAAAGCGGGATGGGAATGGCGGCTGATCTGGATCATCCGATTTTTGGCGGGCCTTTTACCCCGGTGGGCCAGTCATGGACGGGAAACTACTTTGGCCATTCAACCGTCAGTGGTCCGGGATTGGAAAGGGTGATCACAAACAGTTCCGGCGCCGTCCTGCTCGGCGAGAAGGTCGCCGGTCGAGGTCGCGTCCTATTTGGTGGCATGACGACGGACAATTTCCACAGTCCCCAGCCGCAGTCCGCCAACCTGCGGGCCAACATCCTGGCTTACCTTCAATCGAGTGCGCAGCTCCGGCTTGAGTGGAGTCAGATTCCGTCACCTCAAATAATGGGTGTGCCGTTCACAGCCACCATCACCGCTCAAGACAACAGCGGCGAGGTTGTGACAAACTTCAATGAGATGGTCACGTTCTCGGCAGTGGATGCCAGTCAGAGCTCGGTTCAAATCACTCCTCTGACGTCGGCAAACTTCACGAATGGGATTTGGAGTGGCGAGATCACGGTGCTGCAGCCCGCAGTCGGAATCGTGATCAACGCCCAGCGCGCGCCCTTTAGTGGAGCCTGCAACGCGTTTGATGTCGCTGTTTCGAACGACCTGTATGTGGCCATCTCAGATTCGCCGGATCCCATATCAGCAGGAACTCAACTGACCTACGAGGTCTCCGTGGGCAACACCGGTCCGGCGGCGTCCACAGGGGTTGTCTTGACCAACTTCCTTCCAAGCGCCGTCAGCTTCATCTCAGCGACTGCTTCACAAGGCACCTGGACCAATGTCGGGGAAATGGTGGTCGCCGATCTGGGCATGGTTCCCGGGGGCAGTAATGCCACCGTCACCATTACCGTCGTTCCCACCGTGGCCGATATGACGTTGCAGAATTCAGCGGCTGCCATGCGAGCCGAAGCGGATGCTTATTTGCCGAACAACGCCGCCACGGCGACAACGCTGGTGAGTCAGCCGGAAATCGCCATCGCTGATGCCGCCGTCGCAGAAGGAAACACTGGAACGAATCAGCTCGTGTTCACCGTCAGCCTTTCGGCTCCGAGCGCCAAAGCTGTTTCTGCCCAGTTTAGCAGCGCCGCAATCAGCGCCACCACGGGTCAGGATTTTTGGAATGTGTTGGGCGGCTTTGCGATCGGCGCCGGCGCGACAAATCTGACGATAGCCGTGCCGGTGGTCGGCGATTTGAATGTCGAGCCGGATGAGAGTCTCGGCATGCAGCTTCATTCGGTATCCAATGCCGTTGCGGGAGTGTTGTCTGCCACGGGCTGGATTCTCAATGATGATGGATTGCCGGGGCATGTGGATCACTTCGCCTGGGCCAGCATTCCATCGCCGCAGGCGGCAAATCTGCCGTTCAACGTGACCATTGCCGCGCTCGATCGGTTTAATGGGCCCGCCACCAATTTCAATGGCGCGGTCGATCTGAGCGCCACTTCCAGCATCGGTGCCTCCACGACTAACACGATTTTGCGCAACATTTCCTCCAGCGGGTATTCCTCCGGCACTTACACCCTTGGCTTGATTTTCACTCCGACGAACGACATCACCGTGACGCATTTCCGGTCGCATTCCGGGATCAAAGTTTCGCTGTGGAACGACAACGGAACGTTGATCGCGAGCAAGTCGGTCTCGAATCAATTCGGGACGGCATGGATGGAGGTCCCGTTGGACGCGCCAGTGACCTTGCAGGCTGGAGCGCGTTACCGCCTGTCGTTCTACACAGGCGGCGGGAATTTTCACTTCTCGTCAACGATCACGACCAATCCGTTCCCCCACGGCATTGTCGATCCCGGATACTGCTATTCCTCAACGGATTCGTTCCCGTCGGTATTCTATTCCAACGCCTTTTTCTATCTCGTCGATCTGCGGTACACCACGGGCAGCTTCTCAAACCTCGTCGTGAATCCGTCCGCAACAGGCAACTTCACGAACGGCATCTGGAGTGGATCGCTGGCCGTTGACGGATTTGGAACCAATGTCATTCTCGCCGCCGACGACGGAAACGGCCACTTCGGCTCAAGCAATCCGTTCGAAGTGGGACTTCAGGACGATGTGGGGATTTCCATTTCAACGACGTCGAATCCGGTGTTCGTCAATATTCCGTTCACGTATCGAATCATGGTGCGCAACACCGGGCCCTCCGCCGCCACGGGCGTGGTCATCAGCAATCAACTTCCTGCCAGCGCCACTTTCGTCTCGGCAGAAATCTCCCAGGGGTCATGGTCGCAATCGGGAGGTTTCGTCACCGGATTGATCGACGTTCTGGACGCCGGTTCCAACGCGGTTTTGACGATCACAGTCACGCCAACAGTTTCCGGGGTGATGCTCACAAACCTTGCCACAGTGAGCCGCGCTGAAACTGACAGCTTTCTTGGAAACAACTCCGCACTATCGATCATTTCAGTGGCGCTGCCGCAGGTTTACATTGGCGATGCGTCTGCCCGGGAAGGGAACCTCAGCCAGACGAACCTGCAGTTCGACGTGAGGCTGACCGCGCCGAGCGATCGTGAGACGTGGGTGTCTTTTTACACCAGCGGCTACTCGGCGCAATCCGGGGCTGATTACCTTTACACAAACGGCGTGCTGCACTTCCCGGCGGGCGTCACCAACCGGACGGTTATGGTTCAGGTTCTCGGCGATACAATCTTTGAAACTGACGAAGTGTTTTACGTTTACCTGAGCGACATCACCAACGCCACTTTGCTCAGCGGTGTCGGAATCGGCACAATCGTGAACGACGACGGCCTTCCGGGCGAAGTGTTCCGGATCGATTGGAATGGAATCCCTTCGCTGCAATTCGCAGAAAGTCCTTTCCCAGCCACCATCACCCTGCGCGACCGGTATGGTGATCTCGTGACCGGCTTCAGCGGCGAACTGAGCTTGAGCGCGAGGGTGCAGGGCGGACTGGTTGAAGTTCCGATGTTTCCGGCCAACGCAGCGGGTTTCACGAACGGCATGTGGTCGGGAATGATCACCATCCCGCAACCTGCAACCAACGTCGTTCTGCGCGCGGATGATGGCGATGGCCACATCGGCAGCAGCGTCAGCTTCCATGTCGTCGGTTCGAATCAGGCTCCGTTTTTTGTGCAGCAGCCGACGAATGCATCGGGCTATCTCGGCGGTGGAGCGGTGCTGAATGCAAGCGCACTTGCCACCCCGCCGGTAGCGTATCAATGGCGCTTCAATGGCGCGCCGGTCCCAAATGCGACGAATGCGAGCCTGGTTTTGACAGGATTGCGCCTGGATCAGGCGGGGCTTTACTCCGTCACTGCCGCCAATGCGTTCGGTGTGGCCAGCAGTGCGAAAGCGGCGCTCACCGTGCGTCAGGTTGCGGCCTGGGGGGCGGGAACCAACAACAGCGGCATCTCGTTGAATTACGGGCAGTCAATGGTGCCCGACGGTCTGACCAATGTCATCGCGGTGGACGGCGGAACCTATCACTCCATTGCGCTGAAAGCAGACGGGTCGGTTGCCGCGTGGGGAATCACCAGTTCTCCCCAGGGCGGGACCGTCGCCTATGGGCAGAGCGTCTCGCCGCCCATCGGCAACGTGACCGCGATTGCGGCGGGTGGTTATCATAATCTCGCGCTGCGCAGCGACGGCACCGTTTACGCATGGGGAGCCGGCACGAATGCCATCACCTACTCCACCCCGCACTATCGCCAGTCGGTGGTGCCCGCTTCGGCGAGCAACATCGTCGCCGTGGCTGCCGGCACTCATCACAGCCTCGCATTGCGCAACGATGGCCGGGTGATTGCGTGGGGCTATAACGGGTATTCCCAGACCAACGTGCCCTCGGCGGCGACTTCAAACGTGATCGCCATCGCTGCTGGTGGAGATTCCTCCGTGGCCTTGAGAAGCGACGGCACCATCGTACGCTGGGGCTACACAACGGCAGTTCCAGCACCCAACACAAATTTTGTCGCGATCGCTGCCGGAAGATTTCACGTCCTTGCGCTGCGTGCAGATGGCACCTGCGCTGCCATCGGACAGGGCGTGCCGATTGGAATATCGAATCTCGTCGAAATCGCCGCCGGTTACGATCACAGCGTGGGGCTCACTCGCGATGGCCGGATCGTGACCTGGGGAGTGACGAACACCTATGGCCGGCATGCGATCCCAGCCCTGACCAATGTGGCCGCCGGCGTGGGGTGCGGCGATTACCACAGCCTGGCCTGGTTGCATCAGGGGCCGCCGGTGATCAAAGTTCATCCCATGAGCCAGACGCCAGCCATGCAAAGCGTTGTTAATTTCCGCGTCCTGGCCGTGGGCCCCAACCTTCGATACCAATGGCAGTTCAACGGCACGAACATCTACGGGGCGACGAATCCCATGTATGCAATCCAAGGTGTCTTCCAGCAACATCTCGGCGACTACCGGGTTGTGCTTTCGAATCATTTCGGATCGGTCACCAGTGCCGTCGCTAAGTTGAACCTCACCATCCCGCTGCCGACCGCTCTCGATGCGCCAGCCCTGACCTGGCTCACCAGCGGCCATAAGCCTTGGGCCGGACAGTTGAACGAATCGCACGACGGCGTCGACGTCGCCAAGGCGGGCGGATTGGCGCATTCGCAGCAATCGATCCTCACGACGACTGTGGCAGGTCCGGGCTCAGTCAGCTTCTGGTGGAAGGCTTCGTCAGAGGAATACTTCGATGTGCTCAGTCTCTCGGTGGATCAAATCCAGCAAGCCGCGATTTCGGGTGAATCTGGATGGCAACACGCGACCGTCGACTATGGCGCCGGGGTTCATTCACTTCGATGGGCTTACCAGAAGGATGCGAGCGTCAGCGCCGGTTGGGATGCCGCCTGGCTCGATCAGGTGACCATCGTGACGAACCCGCCGCAGATCACGCTGCAGCCGACGGACGTGACAGCGGAACAGGGAACCAACGTTCAGTTCGCGGTGAGTGTGATCGGCGCGCCTCCGTTGACTTATCAATGGCGCCACGATGGCGCCGTCATTATCGGTAGTCAGAGCAATCTGTTCTTATATTCCGTGGATCGCCGCAATTCTGGCGTTTACCAGGTCATCGTGACCAATCCGGGCGGCAGCAGCACCAGCAGCAATGCGCTGCTCCGGGTATGGACTCCGCAGGTGATCGGTTCTGCCGAGTTCAGCAGCGATGGGTTTGTGCTGGTGTCGGGCGACCGGAGCGGAGTGATGCTGAACGAAGCCAACCTGTCGGGCTTCGAACTGCAGATCAGCACGAACCTGGTGGATTGGGCGGTCACTCCGGCGGCCATGAGCATCACGAACGGCCAGTTGAGAATTCAGGACAATTCCTTCACAAACGATCCGGTGCGGTTCTACCGGGTGGTGGAACGCTGACGTTCAGACGGGCTGGAGCTTCGACGCCGGATCACCGCATCGAAGCTCTGGCCGCGAGTTCCGGGGAGCTCGCAGCGGCGAACCTCCATCGCACAGCGGGCGAACTGCTCTCGGAATATCGGAACTTGAAGCTTGGAACTGAGCCGGACGCTTCCGAAGAATTCCTTTCCATCCCGAATTCTTTTGGTTAATCCTGCCGCATGGTTGAGCCGTTGCACAAAGGTGAACAGGTGTTCAGGGGAATTCCCGTCTCGGCGGGAGTGTGCCGCGGAAAAATCCTCGTGCTGGGCAAGGCCACGCATGCGATTACGCGCCAGGAAATTTCCGATTCGGGTCTTGCCGAGGAGGTCAGCCGGCTTGAGCGCGCGCTCATCCAAACCCGCCAGGAACTGCTCGAAGTCCAGCATCGCGTGAGCGAAGCCATGGGCGCCTCGGAAGGCAGCATATTTGACGCGCATCTGCTCGTGCTCGAAGACCGCACCTTGATCGATGAAGTCGTCCGCCTCATCAACAAGGAAAAGGTGAACGCAGAGTTCGCGTTTCACACCGTGGCCGAACGCTACGCGGCGACGCTCGCGGCGATTGAAGACGATTACCTCCGTGAACGCGCCACGGACATGCGCGATGTGACCAACCGCGTGTTGAACAATTTGCTCGGCCATCAGGACCACGCGGATCTCAAGAATCTCAAGGAACCCTGCATCGTCATCAGCCATGATCTCACGCCGTCGAACACGGCCCAGATGGATCGCACGAAAGTGCTCGGCTTTGCCACAGACATCGGCAGCCGCACTTCGCATACCGCCATCATGGCGCGTTCACTGCGGATTCCAGCCGTGGTCGGACTCAAGGAAGCGAGCGAACAATTGGAGACCGGCCAATACGCATTGCTGGATGGCTTCAACGGGATTGTCATCATCAACCCGACGGACCAGACGCTGTTTGAATACGGCCAGTTGATCCGCAAACAGGTCACGCTGCAGGAAAAGCTTCGCGACATTCAACTGAAGCCGGCGGTTACGCTGGATGGCCACCGCGTTTTTCTTTCTGCGAACATTGAACAAGCCGCCGATGCGGAGGCTGTGACCGCCAACGGCGCGGAAGGCGTCGGATTGTTCCGCACCGAATATCTGTTCATCAATCGCGATTGCCTGCCGACCGAAGAGGAGCAATACCAGGCTTACAAGACGGTCGCTGAAGCGCTGAAGCCGCATCCGGTGGTGGTCCGCACGTTCGACCTCGGCGGTGACAAGTTCTTGTCGCATCTTCAGGTGCCGACTGAGATGAACCCGTTTCTCGGCTGGCGGGCGATTCGATTTTGCCTCCAGGAACGCGATATTTTCCGCGATCAACTCCGCGCCATTCTCCGGGCAAGCGCAAACGGCAATCTGCGGATGATGTATCCGATGATTTGCGGTTTGGAAGAGTTGAACCAGGCGAACGCGCTCGTCGAGGAATACAAGGCCGAACTCCGCAACGAAGGCGTCGCCTTCGATGAACACATCGAGATCGGCGCGATGATTGAGATTCCGTCCGCGGCTTTGATCGCTGACGCACTGGCGAAGCGCGCGCGTTTTTTCAGCATTGGCACCAACGATCTGATCCAGTACGCGCTTGCCGTCGATCGGATGAACGAGAAGATCGCGCACCTGTATGAGCCCACGCATCCGGCGATCATCCGGTTGATCAAAACGACGGTGGACGCCGCGCGGCTGAACAAGATTCTGGTGAGCGTCTGCGGTGAAATGGCCGGCGATCCGGTGCTGACGCCGCTGTTGCTGGGATTGGGCGTGGATGAGCTCAGCGTTGCGCCGCCGATCGTCTCTCAGATCAAGTTCATGATCCGGCGGCTGAAACTGACTGAATGCAAGGAGTTGGCGGAATTTGCGCTCGGCTGCGAATCGGCTGCGGACATTCTCACCCGGTGCCAGTCCGTTGCCCGCGAAGCCGCGCCAAGCTTGTTCGAGAACAAGCTGTGAGTTCGAAGCCGCCCCCAGCTTTTTGACGCGTGAAGTTCGGAATCTCCTCCAGCCCGTTCACCCGAACGGGTCATGGAGTCTGCTCTGGTTTTTCATTGCCCAATGAGCGCGTCTGCCTTTGAATTCCGCCCCGTTCGCGTCTGCGGGAACCAAGATCCACCGAGTTTCCGCAACGTCATTCCCGGGATTCCCCTGATGCCGCGCGCGAAGGACAATTTTCGGTGGCAGCTAAATTGACTCGTGAACTTTGATCCGAATCTGCATCCGCATCGCCGCTATGATCCTCTCGGTGGCGAATGGGTCCTCGTCTCGCCACATCGCACCCAGCGTCCCTGGCAAGGCCAGCGCGAGAGCAACGCCGCGGACCAGCGTCCCGCTTACGATCCGCAGTGCTACTTGTGTCCGGGAAACAAGCGCGCGGGCGACGCCACGAATCCGAAATACAGCGAGCCATTCGTTTTCGCGAACGACTATGCCGCGCTCCTGCCAGAAACGCCTCTCACCGGTGGCGCTCCGAACGACCTGTTCCATTGTGAACCCGTCCGCGGCGAGTGCCGTGTGATTTGTTTTTCGCCGCGGCATGACCTCACGCTGCCGGAGATGGCGATGGAAGACATCGAACGGGTCGTGAAAGTTTGGGCCGATCAGCTGACTGAACTGGGCGCGAAATATCGCTGGGTTCAAATCTTCGAGAACAAGGGCGCGGTGATGGGATGTTCGAATCCGCATCCGCACGGCCAGATTTGGGCCGGCAATTTCATCCCGCGGCTCGTTGCGCCCGAGATCGAAACGCAGCGCGCCTATTGGACGAAGCATGAAAAACCATTGTTGCTCGATTATGCGGAAGCTGAATTGAAACACGGCATCCGCGTCATTGAATCGAACGAACACTGGCTGATGGTGGTTCCGTATTGGGCGGTGTGGCCGTTTGAATACCTGTTGTTGCCGCGCCGTGCCGTGAAACGCCTTCCAGAACTCACCGCGGCCGAACGCCGGAGCCTCGCGCAAATCCTGAAGCTCAGCCTCACGCGTTACGACAATCTGTTCGAAACGAGTTTTCCCTATTCAATGGGCTGGCACGGCGCGCCGACCGACGATGGCAACTACGATGGCTGGCAGTTGCACGCGCATTTCTATCCGCCGCTGCTGCGATCGGCGACGGTGAAGAAGTTCATGGTCGGCTACGAAATGCTGGCCGAACCACAGCGCGACCTGACACCCGAACAAGCCGCAGCGCGTTTGCGCGAAACGAGCACCGTGCATTTCAAGGGCCGGTGACCTGATAGGAGCGCGGGCGGCCCGCCCGCGAGAATCCTGATCGGAAGCGCGAAACGCCGATAATGATCGCGGACAGTGGAAAGCCAGCTGCGGCTCTTGCGGCTATAGCGTTTCTCCAAATTCATTTCCGGATCATCTCACCGCGGAGGCGCAGAGGCGCGGAGGACACCCTATTTTGATTGCTCCGCGTCTCCGCGTCTCCGCGGTTGGCGGAAATTTCTTCTGGTAACCGCTCTAGGTAGGAATTTCATCGCGCGGGCAAGCCGCCTGCGCTCCCTTCGTTTACTTCTCCTTCAGCTTCTTCTCGATCTTGTCCACCTTGGGCTTGATCACTGCGCGGCTGTAACCTTTGTCAGGGTTCTGGTTGTAGTAATCCTGATGGTAGCCCTCGGCCGCGTAGAATTTCTTCAAAGGCGAAATCTCCGTCACAATCGGATCGCGAAAACGCTTTTGTGCCTCCGCCTTTGATTTCTCCGCCACGGATTTCTGCTGTTCGTTCGCGTAAAAAATCACGGACCGGTACTGCGTGCCGACGTCGGCGCCCTGGCGGTTGAGCGTGGTGGGATCGTGCGCATCCCAAAAGTAATTTAGCAGCTGCTCGGTCGAGACGACGGTCGGATCGTAATCGACGCGGACGACTTCAGCGTGACCGGTGGTGCCGCTGCAAACCTGTTCGTAGGTTGGATTTTCAACGGCGCCGCCAGCGTACCCGCTGACAACTGCCTTCACACCGGGAACCCGCTGCAGCACGGCTTCAACGCACCAAAAGCAACCGCCGCCGACGACAAAAGATTCAAGTTTGTTGGTGTTCATGGTTTGAGCTGAGACGGACAGGCTTGCGAGCGTGATCAAGTGAGCGATTGCCGCCGTCAGTCGCCGGAACTTGCGTGCGATGAGCATATCAATTTTGTTTTCGCGACCGCCGCTTGATGAAACGCGATGCCGATGGCCGCCGTTATGAGTGGTCGCGAGAACTCCAACGCTCCTTACGATCTTTCGTTCCGGCGCTCTGAATTTGCATCGCGTTCGATACGGTCCAGGTGTTCACCGGGTGCAAGGTCGGCGAACTCTTCCAAGTGCTCCGGACGGAGTGGGTCGGAGATCGTGTGTTCTTCGTTGAGCCATTGGCCAAGGTCCACGAGCCGGCAGCGCTTCGAGCAAAACGGTCCGAACGGAGTTTCAAACCATTCGCCAACACGTTTGCATTGAGGGCAGCGGACGTTCATCAGTTGTTCCGCGTGGTGGCAGGGACGGCGGGCGCGGGTTCGCGCTCCGCAGATGGCACGTTGCGCTGGTTCGCCGCGATGGCATTCTTTTTCGATAGCTCAAGGTAATCGAGCATGATGCGTTGGGCTTCCTGCAGATAGGCGTTGTTCCAGTCGAAGGTCAGAAGCTTCTCCTCGTCCTCTTCGCCATTCACCTCGCCGCCGGGTTCGGTGGCGGGTGTTTCAGTCGAGCCATCCACTTTCGCGACGGAATTCGTCTTCTGAAGCGGGGCAGGCAAGCCGGGTTGGTCGGCATTTTTCAAAGTAATTTCAAACACCTTTTCCTCCGGCTCTTTGCGGGTACGCAATTCCTTGTCGCGCGCTTTCTGGCGAGCTTCGGCTTCTTCCTGTTCGCGAATGCGCTGCTTTTCGTTCAGCGAAATGGTTTTGTCCTCCTGCGCCTTGCGGTATTCCTCTATGTCCTCACGGATGTAAACGAAGTCCTGGTTGGTGCTGATACGATCGCTGGAACGCTTCGTCAGTTCGGCCAGGTACGGTTGAATCAGGTTCAGCCGTTGAAATTTGGCGCTCGGGATGACATCCCACGGGAGCGGATTCTCCAAAGCGTTTTCGCCAATGTCCTTCGAATGATTGAGCCGCGACGGAAGGACGATGTCGGGGCTGACGCCCTTGAGCTGGGTGGAAGCTCCGCTGGCGCGATAGAATTTCCGGATCGTGAATTTCAACGCGCCAGGTTCGGGATCCGCCTCACCCAAGCGCATGAGCGGTCGAAGCGATTGCACAGTCTGCACGGTGCCTTTGCCGTGGGTTGAGATATCACCCACCACGATCGCCCGGCCGTAATCCTGCAACGCACCGGCAACGATCTCAGACGCTGAAGCGCTAAACCGGCTGGTCAACACCATCAACGGCCCGTCGTAAACCACGCTCGGATCGTTGTCCTTGTCCACCTGCAGGCTGCCATCCATGTCGCGAACCTGGACCACCGGTCCTTCCTTAATGAACAAACCAGTCAGGCGAATGGCTTCCTCCAACGAACCACCGCCGTTGTAACGCAGGTCGAGAACGACGCCTTTGACGTCCTCCTGTTTGAACTTCGAGATGAGCTTTGCGACGTCCACGGAAGTGAACTTTCCGAGCACGTCCTTCCTGGTGGCGCTCGCAGCTTCCATCATCGGGGCGTAGAACGACGGCAGGTTGATTACGCCGAGGCGCATGGTCTCGCCGTTTGCCATGGGCAGCTCGATGATCTTTCCCTTGGCGGCCTGATCTTCCAGCGGGATTTCGTCCCGGATCAAGGTGACTTCCTTGCGTTCGGATTTCTTGCCGGCCGGTGAAAGAGTCAATCGCACTTCCGTTCCCTTGGGGCCGCGGATCATCTGCACGATCTTCGTCAGTTCCCAATCGACGACATCAACGGGCGCGGCGTTGCTTTGCGCCACGGCGACGATCACGTCCTCGGGGTTGATCTTCTTGCTCTTCATGGCCGGGCCGCCAGGAAGCAGCTTGGCGATCTTGCAGATGCCATCTTCGGAGCGCAGCTCAGCACCGATGCCGAAGAGCTGGAGGTTCATGCTGATCTTGAACTGATCGAGATGCTGGCGGTTGAAGTAGTCTGAGTGCGGATCGTAAACGCGGCTCAGCGCCGTCAGGTAAATGCCGAGAACGTCGTTTCGATCCCAGCGGGCGAACATGGAGTAGGTGCGATCGTAGCGATGGCTCAACGTGTCCACGATTTCTTCGTGCATCGACTTCGCCGGTTCCTTGGTATCCGATTCCGGCTTGGCGTCCTTCGCATCCTTCTTCTTCGATTGCTTGCCCAGCTTCTCCTGCAGGTATTCGTAACGCAGCCGCTGGCGCCAGAGCTTCTTCGCTTCGGCAATGTCCTTGGGGTAGGGCGATTCGCGGCGGTCGATGGCGATGCGTTCATCCGTGTCGAATTCGAACTTCTCGGTTTTCAGCAGCTGCTGAACATAGTCCACCCGTTCGCGCAGGCGGCCCATGAAGGTGCGGAAGATTTCGAAGCCCGGCGCGGTGTCGCGCTGCAACGTGAGATCATCGAGATTTGTGCGAAAGCTTTCGAATCGGGCGAGATCGGCCTGAAGGAAATGGAGGTGCTGCGGATCGAGGCCCTCGAGGTAACGGTCCAGGAACTGGCTGGAAACTTTGTCGTTAAACGGCGCATGCGAATAGTGGTAGTTCTTCAGCAGGTAGGAGGTCCAGAACGCGATCTGCCCGTCCTCGGTGGTCGGCTGTGGCGCGGTCCAGACGTTCGTGGATCCCGTGGCCGTGATGTCGGCACGCGCGGCCGGGAGCAGCGGGAGAAGGAAAAATCCGAGCGCCAGCAGAAGCGAGCGCGCCCGGGAAAGCTTGTGATGCATCATGGTGATTTAAATTGGCTAAACAGTAGCATAGCTTCGACGGATTGCAGCAACATCTGTTCAGACTTTGTCGGAGAAAAGCGGCAATCCTGAAGCTTTGGGGCATTCGTCATGCAAACTGCGCTGCAGGGGCTGGCTCGCCGGGGCGCGGTTTTGTTCAGATGAACCTCCCGCGAAGGGCGCGGATTGGGGACGGAAAAGCGGGAGTGGCTCCAGAGTCGTTCGCTGCTGATGGAAAGAGATGAGAGATTTCAGGCGCGCTCGCGTTCTCTTCGCGGCCGTTGCGTGCGGCAGCCATCCGCCGCGTGAAACGAAAAGCCCGGCGATTCGCATCACCGGGCTTTGAAGAGTTCGGAGTTTCGATTCGAAACAGTTATTTGCCAAGGAGGGCCAGCGCGGCTTCGGCCATCTTGGGGCCGGTCATGCCGTGTTTCTCGTACAAGTGTTCGGCGAGGTAAGCGCTCTGGCCGAATTCGTCATGGATGCCGATGGACTTCATGACGTGTGTAATGCCCGCGGTGGACAGCGCATGGCTGATCTGCGAACCCATGCCGCAAACCACTTGATGATCTTCAATGGTGACGACCTTGCCGCACTTCTTCACTGCGGCACCGATGGTTTCCAGATCGACGCGGTTGACGAACGGATTGTTGATCACGGTCGCTTTCACGCCCTTTGCAGCGAGCAGTTTGCCGGCTTCCACCGCCTTGCTGAACAGCGTGCCGCAGCCGATGAGCACCACGTCGCTACCTTCCTGAGTGACCTGGGCTTTGCCGAAAGGATACGTTGCATTCTCCAGCCAGTAGATCGGGTAGTTCTCGCGGCCGACAAAGAAGATGTAGCTTTCGCCGTCGCGGCCAGCCTTGCGGTCTTCTGCCTGACGCTTGATGGCTTCATACATCAAAGCTTCCGCTTCTTTTGCGCAGCTTGGTGCGATCACCACCGTATGCGGAATCGCGCTGATTGCCGCGAAGTAGGTCGTCGCCTGGTGGCTCGCGCCATCCGCAGCGTCCTGGAAACCAACGTGCGAAAACATCGCGATGACGGGCGCTTGCGACAACGCCGCCATCGTCAGCGGCAGATTGCCTTTCGTGACGCCGAATTGGCCAAACGTGTCAACGATCGTCACGAAACCGGCTTTGCTCAGTCCCGCGCCCACGCTGACCATGTTCGCTTCCGCAATGCCGACGTCGATGTAACGATCGGTTGCTTTTTGGAAAGTGCTGATGCCTGTGGAGCCTTGCACGTCGGAGCTGACGGAATAAACCGGGTAACCATCCTTCGCTGCGCGGATGGCGCCCGCCGCCAACCCGGCTTGAACCTTGTCTTTCTTCACGCCGGCCGGTGCCGCTGCTGGCGCGGCGGCCGCCTTGGCTTTTCTCTCCGCTTCTTTCTTTTCCCAATCGGCGCGCAAGGTCTTGCCCCAGTTCAGAAGTTCCTCCGGAACAGAATCGCCTTTGTAAAGTTCCGTCAGCCAGTCAACGATCTTCTCTCCATTCGAAAGCGGGAAGCCGTGGCCACCGGCGGAGTTCTCTTCGGTCGCTTTGATGCCATAACCCTTGATCGTCTTGACCCACAGGCAGACGGGGAAGTTCGGATTTGCTTTGGCTTGTTGAATGCCCTTTTCAACCGCCTGATAAACCGCTTGAAGGTCGTGGCCGTTCGGAACTGAAATCACATTCCAGCCCAGCGTGCCGAGCGCCTGGAAGCTGCGCTGCATCGAAAACGAATCCTTGGTGATGCGGCCGGACAACTTCGTGTCGTTGTCGGAAATGATCATCACAAACGGATTCACACGATCCTTCGCTGCGAGACCCGGAATCGCTGCGAACGATTCCTTGGCTTCGCCTTCCATGCTGGCGCCATCGGAGACAACACAGATCGTGACGCGGTCGTTGCCGGTCAGCTTGTCGCCGATCGCCAGGCCCTGCGCCTGCGGCAGAGAAGATGAGAGGGGGCCGTTGCTGAGCAGCACGCCTTCGGGGTTCAGGTGCGATTCGCCGTGGCCGGTCAGTTTGCTCTTGATGCTGCGGAAGCCCTTCAGATCTTCGAACGTCATGTTGTCGAAGCCGTGATTCGCGCGCAGGGCATACACGCCGTTTTCCGCATGGCCGGCATCGTTGACGTAATTGTAGGCCTCATGCCATTGGCGGCCCTTCACGCCGAACATGATCGCGTGCACCGCGGCATTCAGTTCTGCAAATGCTGCCGGTCCGCCCCAATGACAAGCTGCGCCACCCACCACAGCATGAACATCCATCAACGCCACCAACGCGCGCGTCGCGCGGGGGTCGGCCACCACGACGTCTTCACCCGCCAGATTTTTGACTTTGACGGAATATTTGGGCGGTTGGGCAGGAGTGGGAGCGAGGCGGGACTTGAGCGAAAGCGGTTTCAGCGCAGGAGCTTCAACTTTTGCTACGACGGAATTATCAGCGGCCATAGATGTGTTTTAATTAAGGGTCTTCAAAAATCGAAGGCGAGTATTTAGCAAACCGATTTAAAATAGGGAAATGAAAGTTCTGCAAACAAGGTATGAGCGTGGGCACTGGTCGGATGAACGAGCAGGCGTCTGAGGAGGCGGACTGGCGGCGATGTGGAATCGTCCTCGTTCCCTCGGCGGCTGTGTCATCGGGTGCGTTTCAATTTTGTGTTAATAGGTGTCTGCGGACTCAGCTCCGAAGGAACGGCAGCCGGTAGCCACGGGTGAAGCGCAGTGGAACCCGTGGGTGCAACGAAAACATCGTTTGCCCTGAAGGGGCAATGGATCCTGCGTCTCCGCCGCCCTTTCAGGGCGGAGATCCCTTCGCATCGTAACCACGGGTCCCGCTGTGCTTCACCCGTGGCTACCAGCCTTTGCTCCTTTGGAGCAGGCGAGCAATGCCTCTGACGTTTAAACCTGCGATGCGCCCTACGTCATCAGAACTGGCGACTGGGGAATCACTCCTCGCGCCGATACCGTTTCGCTGGATCTTCGGTGGGCTGCCGGTGTGGCGTATCCTCGAGATGCCAATTAGATTTTAGCGTGCTCAGTCCAATCCATCGTCTGCTCAAAACCGCGGTTGCAATACTCCTTCTTGTCCTTGTCGTCCGAGTCCGGGCTCATGGCCCGTTCGATCATTCGGCGCGAATCATCGTTCAGGAAGATCAGATCGAACTGAACGTGATCCTGGGCAACGAAGCCGCGGGACTTCTGCTCCGCGATTTTCCCGACGCTTTGCTCCAGCGCGGGCCAACTGGAACTTTTCCTTTGCCAGCCAGCTTCGCGCCACGCGTGGGAATCCTTCGGGCCGACGACGTGGAACTTCGGCCCAGCAGCGTTTCCGTCCACGCCGATCCACTGGAATCGTCCCTCGCACTGGTCTATCCGCGGCCCGTTGCCGCGCGTTTGAGTTTCGTTCCGCGCTACCTCGAAATCTCGGATCGACTTGGACCAGCCGCGCTGGAAATGACCGACGAGAATGGCAACAGCCTGGGCGTGGCACTACTCTCAAAGTCCGCAAAGCCTGCGGAACTGAGTTTGCCGGCTCGCAGGCTTGCTGAAATTTCAATCCCAACGAATGCCGCCACAGCTGCCGCAGCTTCCGCGCCGCCGCAAATCCAAGTCATCCAGGCACCGACCCGGCCCGAAAGCCGGCGTCCGTCCGCTCTGCTCGCCATCGCCGGAGCGGCCGGTGTGCTGCTCCTGGTGCTGGTTTTCGCGGTTCTGTTTTTGCGCTCCAGAGATTTTCGTTCATGAATGGCTCCTCACTCATCCGGATTTGGCTTCTCGTCGCTGTCACGGTTTCGTCTGCCTTCGAAACCACCGCGCAACGCCAGATGGAACCGCTTGGGCGCGGCGTCAGCGTCATTCGCTCCGCCACAAGTCAGGCATACATCGGCTGGCGATTGCTCAGCAGCGATCCGCGCGATGCCGGCTTCAACGTCTTCCGATCGGCAAATGGCGGTGTGCTGGTGAAACTCAATGCGCTGCCGATTACCAACACCACGGACTTTCTGGATACGACCGCGAACTTCGCGGTTTCCAACGCCTGGTTCGTGCAGCCGATCTTCGCCGGCGTCACGCAAGCGCTCAGCGCGCCTCGCGGCCTGGCTGCCAGTTCCGCCGTCCGGCAATATGTCCCAATCCCGCTTCAACCAGTGATCGGGGGCGCGAATCCGCCTTACGATGTGAAATTCTGCTGGGTGGGCGATCTTGATGGCGATGGCGAATACGATTACGTCGTGGACCGCATCTCCACGACGGCAAACGTGAATCAATATCTCCAGGCCTATAAACGCAACGGCACCTTTCTCTGGCAGATCAACATGGGGCCGAACAGCACCACGACTTCCGGCAACAGCACAATCGTTTACGAACCGAGTTCTTCGGCGATCAGCACCGGCGACAAAGACAACGTGACGGTTTACGACATGGACGGGGACGGGCGCGCTGAAGTGCTGGTGCGAACTGCGAACGGGGTTGTGTTTGGAAACGGCACGACGCTGACCGCGGGGGCGAACGACAGCGTCCAGTTCATGTCCGTGATTGATGGGTTGACCGGCGCCGAGATCACACGCGCGGCGGTTCCGAATCCGTTCATTGCGGATGGTCCGCTGAATTCGAACGCAGGCATTCTCTACGGTGACGGCGTGCATCCCTACGTTTTCTTGAGTGGCGAGAATCGTGTTGGCAGCGGCGCGTTTCAGCGCATTGTCACGGCTTGGAGCTACCAGAATGGCCAGCTGACTCAACGCTGGTCCCGCCCGGTGCCAAACGGCGTGAACGAATCGCGCGGGCATCAAGTGCGCATGGCGGACGTGAATCATGACGGAATTGACGAACTGATCCAGATCGGCTCCGCATTCAATGGCGCGAACGGCCAGCCCATCTACGACACGGAAATCGTCCATGGCGACCGGTATCACGTCAGCGATCTCGATCCCGACCGGCCGGGCTTGGAGACGTATGTGATTCAGCAGAACAATGCGACGTTGCTCGCGACGGCACTCATCGACGCGGCATCCGGGGTCCTGTTCAAGAAATGGTACGCCGGCGGCATTGTGGATGTCGGTCGTGGCGAAGCGTGGGACATGGATCCGCGCTATCGCGGTGTGGAAGTTTTCTCAACTCAGCCGGGCATCTTCGACTGCAAAGGGAATCAAATTCCCGGCGCGACCGCGCCCTGGCCGTATTCCGGTCTTTGGTGGGATGCGGACAATCAGCGTGAAATTCTCGGCGCGGCCGACGGCAATGGCTTCAATCCAGTGATCAACAAATGGAACGCGACGGCGAACAGTTCCGCCCGCCTCTATTCGGTTTACAACGAAGACGTGCATACCGCGTTCGGGGGCCGCCCGGCGATGTTCGGCGATCTGTTCGGCGACTGGCGCGAGGAGTTTGTCGTCGTGGCGGATGACTATTCTGAAATTCGCATCTACACCACGAAGATTGCAGCGACCAATCGCCTGTATTGCCTGATGCAGAATCCGGCCTATCGCATTCAATGCACTGCCAAGGGCTACTACCAGTGCAGCTACACGGACTACTATCTTGGCGAACAGATGCAGCCGCCGGCGCCGCCACAGACCAGCGACGCGCGGCTCGTCTGGCGCGGCGGCGCGAACCACACTTGGGATGCGGTCACGGCGAACTGGATGACGAACAATCTCTGGGTTTCCAACTTCACCGCCGTTCCTTATCTGGACGGCGATTCCGTGCTGTTCGATTTGACCGGCTCGAACAGTCAGCCGATCAGCCTCGCTACAATTTTGTTGCCGGGCGAAGTCACCGTGCATTCGCCGAACGATTTCACCTTCGCCGGTCCGGGTTCACTTTCCGGCCCGATGCTGTTGACCAAGGCGGGGCGGGGCAGCCTCACGCTGAGCGGGACGAATGACTTCACCGGGCCGACGACGGTCTGGGAAGGCGCGCTGGTGGTGGATGGAGTTCTTTCGAACAGCCCGGTCACCGTGCGCGGTGGCACGTGGCTTGACGGCGCGCTGGCCGGCCGCGGATTCGTCGGATCGGGAGCCACCATTCACCGGGGCGGCAGCGTTTCACCTGGTGCAGGAACGAACGTGCCGGGCACGCTCACGGTTTCCAATCACCTCACGCTCGTCGATGGCGCGGTGCTGCGGCTTGATCTTTCCGACGATTTCACCAGCACCTCAAAAACCAACGATCTGCTCGTGGTGCTCGGAGACGTAAATCTGACCGGCACCAACTTCGTTGAAATCACGACACTCGATTCAATCCTCGCCCCCGGCACCTATCCGCTTGTGCAATACAGCGGTGCTCTCTCCGGCACGTTTGGCAGTTTGCGCCTGCGCGGGCTGGATGGAATTCCAGTGTCACTCACAAACCTGCCCGGACAGATCGCACTTGTTGTGAAGAGCACGCGCCCGCCGGTCGTCATCACCTGGACTGGCGGACTCAGCGCCAACGCCTGGGATCTGGCCGCCAGCAGCAACTGGCTGAACGGAGTGACGAAAGACTACTTCGTGTCGCGTGACACGGTTCGATTCGACAACACGGGTTCCAGCAATCTTGCCGTGAACCTGTCCGGCGCACTGATCGCCAGCAACGTCATCGTGGACAGCACGGCGAATTACGTCTTCAGCGGCGGCGGATCGATCATTGGCAGCGGCAGCGTGCTTAAATCCAACACGGGCACGCTCACACTGAACGGGGCCAACAACACTTACACCGGCCGCACGATCGTGGGCGGCGGGACTCTCGTGGTTTCCGAACTCGACGCCGTCGGTTATCCAAGCCCGCTTGGCAATCCGCCTGGCGGTTCCACGAACCTCGTGCTCAGCGGCAACAGCACGTTGCGCATCACCGGCGAATCCTACACCGACCGCGGGCTGACGATCGGTTCCGGCACCAATTCGATCGAGGTGTCGAACGCTGCCGATCAGGTGACCATCGCGGGACAAATTGCCGGCACCGGCGCGTTGCAGAAAACCGGTTCTGGCGTGCTTGCGTTGACCGTGGCCAACACGCATTCCGGCGGGACGATCATCAAGAGCGGAACCGTCTCGCTCGGCAGCGTGGCTGGAAATCAGAATGGCGTCGGTCCCGGCGGTGTGACCCTCGACGGAGGACGCCTCAGCATGATCGACATCCAGGCCAGTGAGAACGCCGCGTGGGCGATTCGCGTTCCGGCCGGTTCCAGCGGTCGCCTCGACTGCGACGGTCGCTGCACGTTGTCCGGCCCGCTCACGGGCGGCGGCGATTTCACGATCTTCGTGCCTTACGTGCGCACGGATTTCAGCGGCAACTGGTCCGCATTCACTGGACGGTTGCTGGTCATTTCAGATGGCGGCGATTTCCGCTGCAACAACTCCGCCGGCTATCCCAACGCCAGGATGAACCTCGGCGCAAATGTCAGCCTGCAGAATCGCGTCAGCGGCACACCCAACATTTCCATCGGTGAACTGTCCGGTGACGCGGCGTCGAACATTTCCGCGCCCGGCGGCAACGGCGGTATCGGTGTGAACTGGAGCGTCGGCGGTCTGAACACTTCCGCAACCTTCGCCGGCAATACCTACAACAACGTCGGCCTGATCAAGGTTGGAACGGGCACATGGACTTTGTCCGGCGCGACGATCAGCCACACCGGCCAGACAACCGTGAACGGCGGCACGCTGTTGATCAACGGCAACGCCGCGACTGCAACCGGCGCGGTTGGCGTGGGCGCAAATGGAACGTTGGGCGGAACTGGAATCATTCGCGGCACCGCTACGATTTCTGGAAAGCTGGCGCCGGGATCGAACGGCATCGGTACACTTACGTTCAGCAATAACGTAACTTTGACCGGTTCGAGCACGACATTCTTGGAGATCAATCGAAGCAGTGGGATTCACGATTTGCTCAAGGTTGGCGGCACGTTGAACTTTGGCGGCGCACTCGTGGTCAGCAACGTGGGCGGCGCGTTTGCAGCCGGGGATTCCTTCCAGTTGTTCAATGCGGGCGTGATTTCCGGTTCGTTCAGCTCCCTGACGTTGCCGCCATTGCCGCCTCAGTTACTGTGGAATACCAGCCAGTTGAACAACGGCGTGATTGCTGTGATGAACAATCCATCCGCCCTCGGTCCGCAGTTGCTCACCTGGAAAGGCGACGGTGCGGCGAATCTCTGGGATGCGGGCATCAGCGCGAACTGGCTCGCCACGAACAATGCTTCCGCGGTCTTCAATGCGGGTGATACGGTGAATTTCACTGACGTCGGATCGAATCAATCGCCGGTCGTGCTCAGCGGGATTCTGAGTCCGGCGAGCGTGGTCGTCAGTGCAAACAAGGATTATGTTTTCGCTGGCAACGGTTCTCTGGCTGGAACGAACGACTTGGTGAAATCCGGCACTGGCATGCTCACGTTGCTGACGAGCAACAGCTACAGCGGGCAGACAATCATCGATGCCGGAACCTTGCGAATCGGCACCGGGAACACGGGCTTGAAGAACCGCTGGAGCTTCAATGGCAACCTGGTTGACTCAGCAGGCGGACAGGCTGCCGTGCTGGTGGAAGGTGGCGCCAACAATGCGACGCTCACCGCGACAAATGTGACGCTTGCCGGCGGCGCGCGCGCGTCATCCGACTACGTTTCTCTCGGTGCCAATCTGCTGCCGAACACGACCTCGCCGGTGACGATTGAGCTTTGGGCGACGCAAAACGCGATTCAGAACTGGGCGCGCATTTTCGACTTCGGGGCTTCAATGGCGGAGAACCTGTTCATGAGCTGGACCCGCGGCACGACGTTGGCGAACGATCGCGTGGAGTGGAAGGATGCATTCACAACCACGGTCGATGATTCCAACCAGCCGTTCACGGTGGCAACGGAGTTTCACCTGGCGATGGTGATCGAGCCCGGCGCTGGCGCGAACGGCACGACGCGGGTGACGTGGTATCGCGCTGGGTCAGGGAGCCTGCAGCTCGGATCCCCGCGCGGAACATTCGACACAACGAATACGCTGGCGGCATTCAACGATTCCAGCTGCTGGCTTGGGCGTTCGCAATACACCGGCGACAATACCGCGTCCGCCAGTTACAACGAAGTCCGCATCTGGACGCGGGCCCTGAGCGCAGCGGAACTGCAGACGTTGCACCTCGCGGGACCGGATGCCGGCATGATCGGCACACTGCCGATCGCCGCGGAAGTGGCGCTGAATGGCGCGAGCGCGGTGCTGGAAAACGCTTCCGGAGGAATGCTGTCGTTGTCTGCTTTGACGGGAGTTTCAGGAAGTGAATTGCGGCTGACTTCCGGCGGCGCGTCTGCTGGCGCAAACGATTCTTCGAGCACCTTCGTGGGTTCCATCGCTGGGACTGGCGCTTTCACGAAAGTGGGTTCCGGCACGGTGACACTGTCTGGCTCCAGCGGTCTGAGTGGCGCCACAATCGTGAGCAACGGATCGCTGGTTGTGATTGGCGCGATTTCCAATTCGCCGGTGAGTGTCTGGAACGGAACCATTTCAGGCGGAGGCTGGCTGGGCAGCACGCTGAACCTGGCGGCGGGAACAACGCTTGTCGCGGGCAATCCGCTCGGGACTTTTTCAGTGAGCAACGCCGTCGCGCTTTCGCCGGCTGGCACGTTGCGTGTGAATTTAGATCGAGGGCTGCAAACTAACAGCATGTTGCGCACATCGGCGGCGCTGGACCTCGCGGGCCAGTTGGAAGTGGTGCAACTGGACGCCGCCTCCTTCGCATCCGGCGATCGTTTTCAAATCCTCGAAGCGCCCGCCTTTAGCGGTGCGTTCACTTCAATCACCCTTCCAACGCTCGCAGGAGATTTGAACTGGCGCCTGGATCAGCTGCCGATCGATGGCTCGATTTGGGTGCTCGGCGCTACTCCGCCGCTCGTTGGCAATGTCAGCGTCGCCGGCAGCGAACTGCGGCTGGCTGGAATCGGCGGCGTGCCCGGGTGGGAATACTACATTCTTGCGACGACCAACTTGAGTTCGCCTGTGATTTGGAGCCGCATCGCGACCAATCAATTCGATGCGTCTGGAAACTTCAGCCTGACGAACAGCCTCCTGCCAGGGATGCCGCAGCAGTTCTTCCGGCTTCAGGTCAAGTAAGAGCTGGACAGGACAGGACGCGAGCAGTCTGCAGCTTTGGCGAAGCAGAGGTGTAATTCGAAACGGCAGTTACGGGTCACGCCTCTTCCGCGCTTTCAGCGCGGGGTTGCCTGAGCCAGGCAACCCTGCCCTGAATGTTGGGCGTTGAATGTTCGTTGTTGATGTTCCCCATCCCGGGTTCACGGCCAGAGTTCCTCGAAGCTGTCACGCCTTTAAAAATCCCGCCTCGCGAATGGCGTTCAGCATGAACTGGATTGCCACCGCAGCCAGCAACAAACCCATGATGCGCGTGATGATCTTCATCGCGATCGGATTCAACCAGCGAGCGCCATGACTGGACAGGTGCAACACCAGGAAGCTGGCGGCGGCGACCACGACAATCGAGCCGTAGAGCGCGAAGCTGTGCGCCAGCGATTCAGCTCGCGATTGCAGCAGGATGGCGGTCGAAATCGCGCCCGGCCCGGCCAGCATCGGTATGGCGAGGGGAGCGATCGCGATGTCGTTCCTGCCCGCGCCGGCGGCCGTTTCTTCACTGGTTTCCTGCACGCGCGATCGTTGCGCGCGCAACATGTCCAGCGCGACCAGCAACAGGACGATGCTGGCGGCAATTTGAAACGCAGGCATGGTCACGCCGAGGATTTTGAATATCCATTTGCCCGCTATCGCAAAGGTCAGCAGCACGCCTGCGACGACGCAGCAAGCCAGCAGCGCCATGCGCGAACGTTCCTGAGGTGAGTCGTCCGGCGTCATTGCCAGAAACGCCGGCACGGTGGCGATCGGATCGATGATCACAAACAGCGATCCGAGCGCGAGTGTTGTGTATTCAAGCAATCCCATGTGAACACGGCGCCAGCACGGCGTCTGTCATGCCATGAATGATCTTTTTGTCCGCAGGGCAGATGGTTGCCAGCACGCCGCCGATCTGCGCCCGCGCGGCATCGCCTTCACCGGAAACAAAGTAGTAAGGACACAACCGCGCGCGGCCCTTCATCGATACGGGCTCGTTGGTTGCGAAGTTGAACCAGCGCGCTTCGATGAGCGACGGGTGTTTGTATCGCTGCAGCACGTAAGGCGAACTTTCGAAACTGCCGAGCGCCTTGTCCACGGCGGCGCTCCAGTCGGCATGTGAGAGATCGCTGCCCAGATAAACGCCGCGGGCGCCCCAGGCGTCAGGCGAAAAGCCGGAAACCTTCAGGATCAGCTCCCGTTCCTTTTGCGACATCGTTTTGAGCTGCTGCCAATCGGTGAGATTCAATTCCGGAATGGCCGCGTGCGGCGGCAGTGGGGCAGGATCGACGATCCAGGTGTAAGGCGCGATTCGCAGCAGCCGTTGAAGGAAACTCTCGCCGAGCTCCTGACGCCAAAAACCTTGCAGGTTCCGATTCCACAGAAGCGCGAAGAGCATTTTCTCTTCGAAGACTGGCTTCGGCGGCGGCGTTACGCGAATGCGCTTTGCATCGGCGAGTTCAAACATCATCCGAGCATTCGCCACGTTCGCGAGGTCGAACATCTCGAAGAATCGATACACCGCATCGCCATCCTGGAAATCCTCGAAGTTCGAATCGTGAACCGAAAAGCGTTCGCCGAGTTGCGCGGCGATCCACTGCATCTCTGGCCGATACGTGGCGGCTTCGTCTGAGACGATGATGCGGACGCGTTCAGCATCGCCGAAGATGCTGGCGAAACCTTTGAGCATCGAATCGGAGCTGCCGATGAGCGGCGCAGGGCCGGCGCCGAATTGACCGCCCAGTTCACTGTAGGTTTGATTCAACCACGCGGTGAGGCCGATGCCGCCGGGAACGGAATCCAGTTCGGTGACGCTGACGCCGGTTTCGGTCAGCAACAGGTCGGGACGGATCACACGCGGAACGTCGTTCTTGAACGCAGCGGAACGTTGCAGCGCGACGAGTTCCGCGGGCTTTCCCAGGTCCAGCCAGCGCGCGATCCATTCCGGCTGTTTGCCTTCCACGCTTTTGCGATAGAGCAGATTTACCGCGCGATAGAACTGCAGCAACACGCGGCCGAGCGATTCAATTTCTTTGGCGAGCTGCGGCTCCAGCGGAAACGGGGCGGGGGAGATGCGCCAATCGAGACCGGCAAACAATCCACCCCTGGGGATGCGGTTGCGCACGAAGGCCGCGCGGCCGGCGTCGTCGGCGGGTGATTGAGACGTTGATTCCAAATTCACACGAGGACTTTGCCTTCAACTCCCGGTTTGTCCAATTCGTCAGACGCCTTCGTAAACGGCGCTGAGCGGAATCGCGGTTTGAAGGGAGGCGAGCGAGATGCTGGTTTCCAATCCGCTGAAACGTTCGGATTGCCAGCCGTTGGCGCGTCGAAAGATCGTGAGCTCAGCGGTTGTTTGAGACACCAGAACGTATTCCTCCAGCGATTCAATGGTGCTGTAAGCGAAGAATTTCTCCCGCTTGTCGATGCGTTCCGTGCTCTCGGAGAGAACTTCGATGATGAGTTTGGGAAACTGGAGGAATGGCTGATTTCTGTCCCGTTCGTCACAGGTCATTACCACATCCGGATAATAAAAGTATTCATCGCTGCGGATACGGAAATGCACTTGGACATCGCTCATGTAAACCCGGCAGGGTCCGCCCTTCACGTGGGTTCGGATCGTTGACGCCAGATTCAGTGCGATTGCATTGTGACGGGGTGTCGCCCCAGCCATCGCGTACACCAGTCCGCCGAGGTATTCGTGCCGCACTTCGCTGGACTGCTCGGAGGCCAGGTATTCCGCGACGGGCACGAGTTCGTGTTGGGCGGCGGTCTGCATGGTGCGAACTTGGCGGAAAAAAAGGATTCTGACAAGGTGCGGCGGAAGCGGAGCATTCGTCTGGCAGGGCGGCGGAAGATTAGCAGTTCAACGTCCTTTCAGACGCGTTGCTTGACGCTAATCAGAGACCCCGAAGAAACGATCCCCTCATCCCCGCACTTGACCGGTGCCAATGCCAATCCACTTGTAGCTCGTCAGCTCGTCCAAACCCATTGGGCCGCGCGCGCCGATCTTGTCCGTGCTGATGCCGATCTCCGCACCCATTCCGTATTCGCCGCCATCCGTGAAGCGCGTGGACGCGTTCCAATACACGGCCGCTGAATCCACTTCGTTCAAAAACTGGCGGGCGTGCGCTTCGTTTCGGGTCACGATGCTGTCCGAATGGGCGGAACCATAATGATTGATGTGCTCTACCGCGGCCGCCACGCCATCCACGATTCGCACGTTCAGGATGTAATCGTTGTATTCGGTGAAGAAATCCTGTTCGGTGGCGGCCTTGAGTCTGGCGGTCGCGCCCTGCGCCGGCGCTTCAAGCAGGCGCAGCGAACCTTCATCCGCGCGCAATTCAACGTTCTTCTCCCAAAGCTTCGAGGCGATGGCAGGGAGGAACTTCGGTGCAATCCTGGAATCGACCAGCAACGTCTCCGCCGCGTTGCAGACGCCCGGCCGCTGCACTTTCGCGTTCATCACGATTTGCTCCGCCATGGCCAGATCGGCCTCGGCATCGACATAAACGTGGCAGACGCCTTTGTAATGCTTGATCACCGGCACCTTCGAGCAATCCGCCACCGCTCGAATGAGGCTTTCACCGCCGCGCGGCATGCAGAGATCGACGTACTGGGTCAGCGATAGCAGCACGGGAATCGCCTCGCGATCGGTGGTGGGAACGACCTGAATGGCATCGACAGGAAAGTGCGGCAGCGTCTTGCGCCCCGCTTCAATCATGGTCTGCGCTATGACCTGATTCGAGTTCAGTGCTTCCTTGCCGCCGCGGAGAATGGTGGCGTTGCCGGATTTGAAACAGAGGCTGGCGGCATCGGCTGTCACGTTTGGGCGCGATTCATAAATGATCACGACGACGCCGATCGGCGTGCTGACTTTCTGAAGCTTCAATCCATTCGGGCGCACGCGTTCATCGAGCTGCCGGCCGACCGGATCGGCGAGCGCAGCGACCTCGCGCAACCCCTTCGCCATCCCGGCGATTCGTTTGTCGTCGAGTTTCAGGCGATCGAGCATGGCGCTGGACAGTCCAAGATTTGCGCCTGCTTCCATGTCGATGGCATTGGCGGCCTTGAGCGCGGCGGCGTTTTGTTCGAGCGCATCGGCCATGGCGAGCAGGCATTGGTTCTTCTCGGCGGTGCTGAGTTTGGCCAGTTCGCGCGACGCCGCCTTGGCTTGTTTGGCCAGGGCGGTGATTTGCTCGTTCAGAGTCATGGGCGGAAAATTAAGCGAAGTTTGCAGGGAGAAAAGTTCCAAATTCTGCATTCGCCGCCGAAGCGAACAGGACTTGAAGCATGGTGCCGTGACTTGGATCAGGGGCTGGCCACGCGATAGAACTTCTGCGGCAGATTCGTTTCCGTGTCATACCACCACAGGATGTTGCTCGCGCTGAACCAGCTGGTGGAAAACTCGGACCATGAACCGGCTTCGAAGTTGGTCGTGGTCAGCAATCGATACGTGCGGTTGGGT
>CAMLLE010000001.1 GCA_946480555.1 uncultured Verrucomicrobia subdivision 3 bacterium | reverse complement strand
ACTTGATCAACTGGGTGCCGATCATCACAAACACGCCGCCGTTCAACTTCGGCGATCCGAACGCAGCCAGCCTGCCGTATCGGTTCTATCGAGCTGTGCTGGCGCAATAGCTCGGTATCACATGAGAGTCTGGGGCTTGACCGGCGGAGTCGGAATGGGAAAGTCCACCGCTGCTCAGATTCTCCAAAACCGGGGGGTTGCGACGGTGGATACCGATTTGCTCGCCCGGCGGCTTACTCAGCCTGGCTCGGAAGCAATGGTGGAAATCACCGGGACCTTCGGCACCTCGTTCCTCAATGCGGAAGGAGATTTGAATCGGGTGGCCTTGGCGGAATTTGTCTTTGCGGATCGCTCGGCCCGATCTCGGCTGGAAGCGATTCTTCATCCGCGCATTCGCGCCGCGTGGAAATCCCAGGTGGCGAATTGGCGCCAGGCGGGAATCCAGGATGCCGTTGTTGTGATTCCGCTTCTGTTTGAAACGTTGGCTGAAGCCGAATTCGATTTCACAGTGAGCGTCGCATGTTCGGAAGCTTCACAACGCGCCCGCTTGCGAGCACGTGGTTGGGATGATCTACATGTTTCTCAACGGGTCGCCGCGCAATGGCCGGTCGAACGCAAAATTGCCGCCTCTGATTTTGTGATCTGGACGGAAGGGCCGCTTGAGGTCACCGAAGAACAGTTGCTTTGCCTATTCCGTTAGTGGGGTTCTTTTCCGGTGTCGGTTTTGGGAGGGTCTGCTAGATTCCGTCGCCATGGTAATGACCCAGGATGAACTTCGGAGTCTGGTGGAGGCCAATCAACGTGCGCCGCATCAATTGCTCGGGATGCACGTATTGGGGGACGGGTCCGGCCTCGTGGTGCGCGCGTTTGTGCCCGGTGCGGCAAAGATCGAAGTGCAGCCGGTCCATGAAAAGGAACGGCCCGCATTCGCGCTGAAACGGATTCACGAAGCCGGCGTGTTCGAAGGCATCACCAAAGGTGCGAATCAAGTTTACGCCTACGACCTCGTCATTTCCGATCACCAGAAACACTCCTGGCGCACGCGCGATCCCTATTCATTCCTGCCAACGCTTGGCGAATCGGATCTGTTCCTCTTCGGCAAGGGCGACGAGCGGCGCATTTACGAAAAGCTTGGCGCGCAGTTGCGCAAGATCGATGGCGTTGATGGCACCAGTTTCGCGGTTTGGGCACCAAACGCCCAGCGCGTGAGTGTTGTCGGCGATTTCAATGACTGGGATGGCCGCCGCCACATGATGCGTTCTCTTGGCGCTTCGGGTGTTTGGGAAATCTTCATTCCCAACGTTGGCGAAGGAGCTCATTACAAGTTCGAACTTCGGAACATTCACGGCCACGTTGTCCTGAAGACCGATCCCTACGGCGTGTTTTTCGAAAAAGCGCCGAAGAATGCGGCGATCGTTTGGAACACCAGGAAGTTTCAGTGGACCGACGAAGCCTGGATGCAGCAACGGCGCAATCGCGACGCGCTGCGGGCGCCCATGAGCGTGTATGAAGTCCACATGGGTTCCTGGCGTAAGAAGTCTGCGAACGAATCGCTCGGCTATCGTGAAATCGCGGAACCGCTCGTGAACTACGTGAAGCAAATGGGCTTCACGCATGTTGAATTTCTACCGCTTGCTGAACACGCGTTCTATCCCTCGTGGGGTTATCAGGTCACCGGCTTCTATGCGCCGACCAGCCGCTATGGCACACCGGAAGATTTCAAGTTCCTCGTGAACGAGCTGCATGCTGCTGGCATCGGAGTCATCGTCGATTGGGTGCCAGCGCATTTTCCGCGTGATGACTGGGCGCTGGCGCGGTTTGATGGCACCGCGCTTTACGAACATGAAGATCCGCGCAAAGGCGCGCATCAGGATTGGGGCACGCTGATCTTCAACTTCGGCCGCCATGAAGTCTGTAATTTCCTGATCGCAAACGCGCTCTTCTGGTGTGACCAGTTTCACATCGACGGCCTGCGCGTCGATGCCGTGGCGTCCATGCTCTACCTCGACTACTCGCGCAAGGAGGGTGAGTGGATTCCCAACCAGTATGGCGGGCGGGAGAACCTGGAGGCGATCGAGTTTCTTCGCGCGTTCAATCACATCACGCATGTGGAATTCCCCGGCGTGATGACGATTGCGGAAGAGTCGACCGCGTGGCCGCTCGTCACGCGGCCGCCGTATCTCGGCGGGCTCGGATTCTCGTTCAAATGGAACATGGGCTGGATGCACGACACGTTGAACTATTTCGCGCGCGAGCCTGTTTACCGGAAATATCATCAGAACGATCTCACGTTCGCGATGCTCTATCACTTCAATGAAAATTTCGTGCTGCCGCTGTCGCACGATGAAGTGGTCCATGGAAAACGCTCGCTGCTCGGCCGCATGCCGGGCGACGACTGGCAGCGCTTCGCGAACCTGCGCTCGCTGCTCGGTTATCAATGGCTTTTTCCTGGCAAGAAACTGCTCTTCATGGGCGGCGAACTCGGCCAGAGCGGCGAATGGAATGCCAACGGCGAGGTCGATTGGTGGCTGCTGGATGCGGGTCCCTATCATCGGGGCTTGCAGCAGTTCGTTGCCGACGCGAACCGCCTATACCTTGCAGAGCCCGGGCTCTGGCAATCGGATTTCGAGCATCACGGATTCTATTGGATCGATTGTTCCGACAGTGAGAGCAGCATCTTGTCTTTCGTCCGGCAGAATGCGGATCGTACCAGCGAAGTGGCCGTGATCCTGAATCTCACGCCCGTGCCGCGTTACAAATATCGTGTCGGCCTGCCCAGGCCCGGAAAATGGGCGGAGGTGTTGAATAGCGACGCCGCGGCTTACGGCGGCAGCAACGTGGGAAACCTTGGTGGCGTTCTCGCTGAAGAATCGAAGTGGCACAACCAGGAGTTCTCCGCTGAAATCACGCTGCCACCGTTGAGCATCGTCGCGTTCAAGTTCAAAGGCTGAAGCAATTCTGCGGCGGCGGCGTGCCGAAGGATCATTCCCAGTGGATGTCGCGAATGCCGGGAATGGGGCGCAGTTCGTGTAGAATCTTCGCCGGCATTTCCGCTGCCTCCTGCCGGCTGAACTGCACTTCCACCCAGATTGTCATGAACTGTGCCACCAAATCGTAGCGCAGGCGCAGGCGCTTGGTTTTCAGCCCGAGTTTCTCCAGCCGGGAGCGCAGATCGGCTTCCGTCAATGCATCCGCGGCTGCAATCACCGTCAGCGTTTGATACCAATCGCTGTCCATCTGTTTCTCCACCGCCGGCAGCAGCATCAGGCTGATCAGCGCCACAACCAGACCGATCGAGCCGGCGAAATACAGCCCCGAACCGAATGCCAATCCCAATACGGTCACGAACCACAAGCTGGCCGCGGTGGTGACGCCGCGAATGATGTTCGAGTGCCGCATGATGGTTCCTGCGCCGAGGAAGCCGATGCCGGTGAGGATGCCGGCGCCGAGCCGGGCGGGATCCGGCCGCCAGGTCGCGCTTTGGCCGGCGTTCACAAAGAGCGCTTCGGAAACGACCATCGAAAGCGCGGCGGCGACGCAGGTGAGAATCGTGGTGCGCAAGCCGGCCGGGCGTCCGTGTTTCTCGCGCTCCAATCCGACCAGCGCGCCCGCAATAGTCGCGGTGGCCATGCGAAGGAGAATTTCCGAATAAGCGAGTTGCTCGTTCATTGTACGGCAACAACGATACTGGCCGAAGAACCCTTGCGCACCGGGGCGCTTCCCGCATGAGTGCAAAACGAAAAACCGGCGGCCTGCTTGCGCAAGCCGCCGGGAACCAAACCCAATCAGAAGACGTCTGCTAAATAGCCAGACGCGTGCCACGGAGGGCGCTTGGAAGGAACTTGTCGCTTTCAGGCGTGAGAAAGCGGGCAAGAGCCACGGCTTTCCGCATAAATGCTTGAGTCGAGGCTGTCATGCCAGACTTCCAAGCACGGCAAATACCAGCGGCGTCCAGCGAATTTGAACTGCGGCGAAGAACGGTCGAAATCCAGCTGTCCAGAAACAGGGCGGCGGTGTCGCAAGGCTGGGTGAGGCTTGGACACGAAAGCGCGGCCCGCAGCGCACGAGGAATCTGGATTCCAACCGGCGCAATTCCGAATCGGCTCACCCTGCCGTTCTCGATTTCAAATCGCCAGCTGCGTCACGCGTTCCTGGATTTGCGCGATCCAGCGTTCGTAGAAGCCGAGGCCGTGATGAACGGATTCCAGTTCGTTCAACGAGCTCCTGCGGTCCGGTTGCGCATCGTCGCTCCAGCCGGCATCGATCAGGCGCACGCGGTCGAGCAGTGCGTCGCGTTTCGCGTTCACCGCGCGCGCCAGTTCCAGGAGCGAATCGCTGCGAGTTTGCGCCTTCTGAAACCACTCCACCTTCAGCAGAGGCGAGACGATTTTATCCTTCTCCTTCAGCAACGCATCCGCCGCGCGGCATTCGGTTCCAACGCGAAAAAATTCCTGCATGAGCCGTTCAGGAATCTGTTTGATGTCGCCGGGTGCTGCGCCGAGTTCCAGTTTCAGCAAATGCCGAATGCGTTCTCGTGGTTCACGCAGGCACTGATACGCCGCGTTCAGTTCAACATAGCGCTCCTGCGCTTCGGCGCGTTCGGAGGGGCCGAGGGAATGCACGCGATCCGGATGCGATGCGGCGGAGCGTTCCAGGAAGCTCGACTTAAGCTGCTCGTCTTCGAGCCACGGGCGGCGCGGTTGCAGCAGCAGCGCAAAGTAGTCAGTCATTCGTCAGGCGCTGAAGCTTTCTCCGCAGGAACAGCTCGTGGCGGCATTGGGGTTCTTCACCTTGAATCCGCCCTGCAATCCATCGATGAAATCCAGTTCGCTGCCGGTCACATACAACGCGCTCTTCGGGTCCACGACCACTCGGATGCCGCCGGTCTCGACCAGGAAATCGCGATTCGCCGGTCCATCCTGCAGGTCCATTTTGTATTGCAGGCCGGAGCAGCCCCCGCCCACGACGGACACGCGCAGCACGCCCTGAGGCCGGCCTTGCTTCTGCAGCAAACCGCCGACGCGACGCGCAGCATTCTCGGTGACTTTGATCAACCGTTCGTCACTGACGCGAAAACCTGGCGTGGCACTGATTTTGTTATTTGGAACCGGAGCAATCATGGATTGCGTGAAGGCTAATGTCGCTTCCCGCACGCGTCAATTGACTGCCTTCGTTCACCCATTTGTGACCGCAAGTGAGTCACCTGGGTCATTGGCTGACTTCCAAACCGCATTCCAGCATTTCAGCGCCGAAGAACGGGTTTCGCAGCGGTCCTTCCAACTGCACCCAGCGTCCGGGTTTCGGCGCCATCGGACAGCGGAAGATTTTGACGTTCTTCGAAGCCGAATCCTGCTGGCGGACGATGGTGACAAACTCCACCAGCGCGGAACTGAATGGCAGGAATTGCTCGCGAGCGTTGCCCAAATCCCCGGCAGGAACCAACGGCGAGGCAACCACGCGTTCCAGCAATGAATGCCAATCCGGCAGCGATTCAAATGCCGTTTGCGCACGCTTTAACGCGGCCGGCCAATCCGCCACGGCGCGGTTGAATCCCTGTAGATTGTCGCTCGCCAGGCTTTCAGTGATGGCGCTTGCCTGTTGCAGGAGTGCGTCAAGCGCCGCGCGTTGTTCGGCGCTCAATTGCACTTGGGGCAATTGGACTGTCGCCGGTGTGCTTTGGGTCCTTTGTCCTTCAGCGGGAGCCGGGCTTGAGCGGCTGCGAGACTTGAACCAGAGCAAGCTCACCACGAGGAGGATCGCGATTCCGATCCAGATCCAAATACGTCCATTGCGTTTCTGGCTTTGCTGCGGTTCGGCGGCCGCGCCGTGCCTGCCGCCATGTTCTCGCCGTTCCTGTTCGACAAATTGATGGCTCAATTCATCCCAGCTCTTGCGCGGCGGTGGTGGACCTTTCACCCATTGAACCTGTCGCCCGCGCCAGACGGAATAGATCGCCGGCACAATCTCCAGTGTGAGAATCGTGGACGTGATCAAGCCGCCGACCATCGGCGCGGCGATGCGTTGAATGGCTTCCGCGCCAGCGCCGGTGGCCCACATCGCAGGCACCAGGCCGAGCGTGATCATGCAAACGGTCATCAACTTCGGGCGCACACGTTGAACTGCGCCGTAGGTGATGGCTTCGAACAAATCGTGCTGCGTGTTCATGCGGCCCGCGCGCTGATACGCGTGGAATGCTTCGTCGAGATAGATGATCATCACGGTGCCGGTTTGAGCAGCGAGGCCAGCGAGGGCGATGATTCCAACCCACACGGCGATGCTGAGATTGTAGTCGAGCAGCCAAAGCATCCAAATGCTGCCCGTCATGGCGAAGGGCAGTGACAGCATCACGATCAGCGCTTCGACCACGCTTTTGAAGTTCAAGTAGAGCAGGACGAAAATAAGGAGCAGCGTGATCGGGAGCACAACCATCAAGCGCTCGCGCACGCGCAGCATGTACTCGTACTGGCCGGTCCACTCGATGCGATACCCGGCCGGCAGCAAACCGGCTTTCTCGATCTTCTCCGAAACCCGCTTCTTGGCTTCGTTCACGTAGCTGCCGATGTCGCGGCCTTCCACGTCCACGTAAACCCAGCCCGTCAGTGCGCCGTCCTCATTCTTGATCAACGGCGGTCCGCTTGTGATGTGAATGTCGGCCAGTTGCCCGAGCGGAATCTGGCGCATGGCGGAGACGGCGGGACGGCGGGACGTAGAGCTGGGATTCATCCCCGTGTCCCCGCTTCCCCCGTTCACCGTTTCGCTCATCCCAACTGGCACAAGGACGCGTTTCAACTTCTCCGGATCGTCCCGCAACTCACGGCTGTAACGCACATTGATCGTATAGCGTTCGCGGCCTTCAAACGTGCGATCAATCGACATCCCGCCAATCGCAGTTTCAACCAACATCAACACGTCTTCGACGTTCAATCCGTAACGCGCGATCTCGGCGCGATTCGGGACGATGTCGAGGTAAAGCCCGCCAACAGTTCGCTCGGAATACGCGCTGCGCGTGCCGGGCACGTCCTGCAACAGGGCTTCCAGCCGTTCGCCCAGCCGGTTGATCTCCTTCAAATCGCTGCCAAAAATCTTCACACCCACCGGCGTGCGAATGCCCGTGTTCAACATGTCGATGCGCGCCTTGATCGGCATCGTCCACGCATTCACCTGTCCAGGAATCGTGAGCGCCTGATCCATCTCCTGGATCAATTCATCCCACGTGATTGGCCGCGCGTCCGGCCAGAGTTTGCGCAAGCCGCCCTTCAGCCAGTCGGGCGCCCAACTTGAATACCAGCGATCCTGCGTGACGCTGCGCCATTCCGAATGCGGTTTCAGCTGCACCACCGTTTCGAACATCTCCATCGGCGCCGGATCAGTCGCCGTTTCCGCCCGGCCGGCTTTGCCGTGAACGGTGGCGACTTCAGGGAATTGTTTCAGAATGCGATCCTGAATTTGCAGCAAACGCGTCGCTTCCGTGATGGAAACCGTGGGCAACGTGGTCGGCATGTAAAGAATAGTGCCTTCGTTCAACGGTGGCATGAATTCCGAACCGAGCTTCAAGTAAGCCGGAATGGCCGACGCGATTGCGAGAATAGCGATGCCGATCGAGAGCAAGCGGCGCCGCATCAAGGCGCTGACCCACGGATAATACAATCGATGCAGCAATCGGCTGACCGGATGGCGATGCTCCGGGATCACCTTCGCGCCGGTCATCAGCACGATCAGCGCTGGCCCGAGCGTGATAGAGAGAAACGCCGCCGCGGCCATGGTAAACGTTTTCGTGTAAGCCAGCGGCTTGAACAGACGGCCTTCCTGGGCTTCGAGCGTGAACACCGGCATGAAGCTGACCGTGATCACAAGCAGCGCGAAGAACAGCGGTTTGCCCAGCTGCTTGCACGCGGCGATGATGATCTCCTGCCGTTGCGAGCGCGTCAGTCCCGGCGGCGCGTGCTCCAGTCGTTTGTGGACATTCTCCACCATTACCACGGCTTCATCCGTCAACACGCCGATGGAAATTGCAATACCCGCCAGCGACATGATGTTCGCGGTGAGCCCCATGAAATACATCGGGATGAACGCGAGCACGACCGCGATCGGCAGCGTGATGATCGCGCGCGCGGCGCCGCCGAAATCGAGCAGGAAGATGATCACGATCACGGCGACGATGATGGATTCCTCGAGAATCGTGTGCGTCAGTGTGCTGATGGAACGGCGGATCAGATCGGAGCGATCGTAGGTGATGACGACTTCGATTCCTTCAGGCAATGACGGTTTAAGTTCCTCGAGTTTGGCCTTCAGGCGATCGATCACCTGCAAAACATTTTGTCCGTAGCGCACGACCACGATGCCGCCAACAGTTTCGCCTTCGCCATCCAGATCACCTGCACCGCGGCGCATTTCCGGTCCGACAGTGATGTTGCGTGCGACATCGCGCAACAGCACGGGCGCGCCATTCGCATCCGCGCCTACGGTCACCATTCGCAAATCCTCGAGCGAATGAATGTAGCCTTTGCCGCGCACGAGATAGGTGGTTCCGAAGCGCTCCAGTTCGCGGCCGCCTACGTCGTTGTTCGCATTTCGGATCGCGGAGACAATCGTCGGAAGCGGGATGTTGTAAGCCGTGAGTTTGTCGGGATCGATTTCGACCTGATACTGCTTTTCAAATCCGCCGAAGGTCGCCACTTCGGAAACGCCTTCGATGCTTTGCAGCCAGTAGCGCAGGTGCCAGTCCTGGAATGAACGCAACTGAGCGAGATCATTTTTCCCGCTTCGATCGACTAGCGCGTATTGGAATCCCCAGCCAACGCCGGTGGCGTCCGGTCCGAGCGTCGGCGTGACGCCTGTGGGCAGGCTGCCGGCGAGTCCCTGCATGTATTCCAACACGCGAGACCGCGCCCAGTAGATATCGGTCCCGTCCTCGAACACGGCGTAAACAAAGGAGTAACCGAAGAAGGAGTATCCGCGCACCACGCGCACCTTTGGCGCGCTCAGCAACTTCGTGACGATGGGATAAGTGATTTGGTCCTCCACCAGATTTGGGCTGCGCCCTTCCCACTGGGTGAAGATGATTACTTGAACGTCCGACAGATCGGGAATCGCATCCAATGGCGTATTCCGCATGGAATAAATCCCGCCCACGAACAGCGCGGCCGTGAGCATGAACACCATGAATTTGTTCCGTGCGCTCCATTCGATGATGCGCTCGATAAAAGAGTCTTTGCTGAGCGATGAATGTTGCATGGTCAGCGAATCAAGATGAAAGCCGTTGCATTACCGAAGCGGGCAAAGGCATCCCGGCCTTTAAGATTCGACCGATACGCCTGTTCCCCCTCTCCTCCGCTCCGCAGAAGAGAGGGAGGTGCTTGATTCAGTTGGATGTTCCAGACCATACGCGCGCCCCTCAATGTTTGTGTTCCTCCGCCGAAGTCATCGCCGAAATTGCCGCCTTGAGCTGGCTTTCCGAATCGATCAGGAACAACGCGCGAGTGACAACCTTTTCGCCTTCCTTCAGTCCGTCGAGAACTTCGAAGTATTCATCCGTGCGCTGACCGATCTTCACTTCTCGCGGCTCAAGGTGATCCCTGTCCGCGTCCACAAACGCGATCCAGCGCGTGCCGGTGTCAATGACCGCGCTGGCTGGAATGGCGGGGACATTGTCCGTGCGAAGTTCGAATTCCACATTCGCCCACATCTCGGGCCGTAATTGATGATTCGCGTTCCTCAGTTCCAACCGGGCTTCGCCGCGGCGCGTTTGCGGATTGATGTGCGGGTCGATGAACGTGACCGCACTTTCAAACACCTTGTTGCCCAAGCTCGAGAACGCAATGGACGCGCGCTGGCCGACATTGATCAACGGAAGGTCCGATTCGTGAACTGCCGCGCGAATCCAGACGCGGGAGAGATCGGCGATCTCGTAAAGCATTTCGCCCGCTTCAAACGCCTGGCCTTGCACCGCGTTCTTGGCGATCACGTGACCGGAGATCGGCGCGCGAATCTGGAGTTCATCCATGGCCTTGCCACGTTGCTCCAAGTCGCGGATTTCGGCTTCGCCCACTTCGAGCAATTCCAGTTTCCGGCGCGCCGAGCCGAGCAGTTGCGCCGCGGAATCGCGCTGTGCCGCCGGGCTGTTGCTGGAGTATTGCGAGTTCTTCCAGGCGAGCAGGTAATCCGTTTCCGCGGTGAACAGGTCCGGGCTGTAAACTGTGAAGAGCGGTTCGCCCACGTTCACCGGTTGTCCGGTGAAGTTCACCTGCAGGGATTTCACCCAGCCGCCAAAGCGCGGTGCGATTCGCGCGTAACGGGTTTCATCATGTGTCACCACGCCAGGCGCGCGCACGTTACCGATGAGCGAACGCTTTTCCACCGTGGAAAGCGTGAGCCCGATGAGCTGGCGCTTTTCTGGTGACAAAACGATCGCCACGCGGCCCGGAATGGAAGTCGTCGATTCGCTGACATTTCCGCCAATCGGCACGAGGCTCATGCCGCAGATCGGGCAATCTCCGGGCCGATCGCTCGTGTAGGTCGGATGCATTGGGCAATGGAACCTGGCTTCCTTGGTGGCGGTGCCTGAGGGGTTCTCGGATTTGCTGCAGCCCGTGAGTGCAACGACGGTCAACGCGAACGCAAAGAGGATTGGGCGGAAAAAGTTCATGGTTGAGCTTTGGTTTTCTCCGCGCCCGTTTCGGCGGCGTGAGCGCAACCGGCGTGGGCATCGGTCGCCACGGTGTAACCTTCGATGGGAGGATGACCGGCGGGCAGGATCATGGTTGAGGCTTCCTGCTTTCCACCGCAGCAACCGTGTCCCTCGCCCGCAGCCGTCGCGGTTCCACAACCGCCATCGGCGTTCTGCGGGCTGGCGTGATTGTGGTTGCAGCCAGCGTGGATGTCGGCCGCAGCGGATTTAATTTCGGCGGCTTTTGCGGTGGGAGCCGTCTTCTTTCGAGGCGTGGAAGGCGTATCGAAGTAGAGCCCGGCCGCGGCGGCGGTGAATCCGACGAGCAGGATGATTCCGATCCAATGGATTTTTGAGGCGATGAATTTCATAGATGTTTGATCTGGTGGTTAATGATGTGTCGCAAAGCTGCGGGGGATGGACCTCGCGCGAAGGTCGCAAAGGAGAAGCGGATGGGGCCAAGCTTCGAGCCCGTGGTTCCAGGAGCGTTGTGTGTCCGGACGGTTCATTTGCCTTTCATGGGTTGGGCGTCGTGTTCGTGGGCTCCGGTGTTTCGACCAGCATTTGCAGCGCGGCGAGATCACCCAAGCCGCAGCAAAGCACGAGGTTCGACATCATTTCGTATTGTTCCGCCACGGCGCGCGCATACATCAGCCGCGCGTCGAGCAGCATGCGGCGCGTTTCCAGCAGTTCGCGAACTGAGGCGCGATTTGATTCCCAACTGGCCCGGATCGTTTCCATGGCGGCTCGTGTGCGTGGCAAAATCTCATCGCGATACAGCAACGCCTCACGGCGGGCTGCGGCGATCTTGATTGCAAGCAAGTGAACTTCCTCACGGAGGGCGGCCTGATAATCGGCGAGCTCAAATTCGACTGCGGACAACTTCGCGCGTTCGCGTTTCACTTCATTGCGGTACTTGCGTGCGTTCGCCCAGGGCAGGCTGGAACTGAGGACCAGCATGCCTTGGCGGAAGCTGCCATCGCCGATGTAGTTGCGGGCTTCCAGGCCGACGCTGATTTCCGGGAAGCGATTGCGACGCGCGACGTCCACGGCTGCTTCGGCGGCTTTGATTTCTTCGCGCATGGTCAGAATTCTCGGCTCATATTTGAGTGCAAAATCGACGAGCCGCTGGCTGAAAGGGACGGCCGGTCCGGGCTCCGGCAGCTGCAAGCGCGGCCAGGCGCTTCGTTGGCTTCGATTCAGGAGGCGATTGAGCGTGACGAGGCCGTGACTGAGTTGGTCGCGTTCCGTTTGCAACGCGGTGGCGCGGCGCGCGTGCTCGTTGCTCAGCTGGAGCACTTCCACGAGTGTCGCCTGGCCGGACTGATATTTCGCATCAGCCGTGCGGCGCATCAGGTCGAGCCACGCCAGATCCTCTTCGCCGATCATGGTGATTTCGTTGGCGAGCGCAGTGCGGAAAGCGGCGCGGGCGAACTCAGCGCGCAGCTGTTGGAACTGGTATTCGGAACGGGCCGCTTCGGTTGAAGCTTCCGCGACAGCGAGCCGGCGTTCAGATTTCGGTCTTCCGAACAACGGCAGTTTCTGCTCAAGGCCGTACGCGAGATCGCCGTCCTCCTGGCGCATCATGCGCTCTGCCGCCATGCCACCGACGCTAACCATGGGATCATCCCACGTGCGCACAGTCGCGACATTCGCTTCAGCCGCATGGGCGCGGGCGTTGGCGGCGCGAAGCGCGGGGTTGTTCGTGCGGATTTCCTCGGCAAGGTCGTTCAGGAAATCTGCGGTGACGACGACAAGGTTTGTGGCGATGGCTGAAGTGTCATCAGGCCCGCCGCTGTTTTCCATGGAAGCGGCGTGAATCCTGGGTTCCAGGCAGGCGAAGGCACCGACTGCAAATGTGATTAAGATGATTTTCATGCTGATCCGAGTCAAAGGCACAGCCGCAAGGTCAGCCCACAATGTATCTGTGCGTACACACTGCGGGCGTCCAACGGAGGCGGATCAGATCAACAGGGCGCGAACGCGGATGAACAGCGGGGCAGCTTCAGCCGCGATGGGCGCGAGGGAGGCAGACGAGGAAACTTCAGCGGCAGGCAGTATCCAAAGTGTGGTCGAGGACGCTGGCGCCAGCAGGTGAGTGGAGAAAATGGAAACCGGAGCCGTCGAAACGGGGGACGGCTCCGGATTGGGGATATCAGCCGAACAGCACGCTGACACACAGCAGCATGTCGGTGCTGAACTGGCCACGCTGGCTCCCGCGGCTCCGGTCTGGACGAACAGCGTCCCGAGGAGCAACAGGCTGCAAACAACTGCCAGCGCCGTTTTCATGGTAGCAATCTATCTCAGTTCCGAAATCGCGCTAAACCAATCTTGTTTTAGTTTGGGCCTTATTGGTCCCGCGCACATTAGCGGAGGCATGGGCCGCCGCTTCTGGCTTTGAGCCCGGCGCGCTGGGAGAGGCGCCGACTGACGGCGGACCCGGCCACCACTACAGGTTTTCAGTGATTATGGCCGGCGCGAAAGTCCTACTTCGCAGTGGCCTTCTTTTCATTCTCGGCCATCTTCTTCAGGAACTTGTCTGGGTTCTTGTCGAAATCCTTCTTGCAGCTTTTGCAGCAAAGTTTGATCTCCTGGCCTTTGTGCTCGAAAACGTAGGGTTTGCCCATTTCGCCGAGCTTTTCGTCCGAGACGGCGCAGGTGTCGAGCTTGTAAGGCTTGGCCGTGCTGGCTTTTTCATCGGCGGCCGCGGCGCTGAGGACGCCGGCAAACAGGCTCGTGGCGAGCAGAAGGGATGTAATCGCTTTCATAATGTTGTGCTTGTGACACCCATTTTACGCTGGAGTTCAGTTTTTGCCTCAACTTTTTTCCATTGCGAGCCATGGCTGGCTGTTCGATCCGATTCAGCGGACTATCGCCGTTCAGGGATTCGGAACGGCGCGGACGCGATAGAACTTGTCCGCCGGTGAACCGGTGTAGAGTTCCAGCCATTCGGTTTCGGGAAACTTTCCGGGAATGCTGGTTTGCAGCGTCAAGGTGGCGGCGTTTGTACCGCTGAAAATTTCGTAGCGATGATCTGCCTTGCCGGGCCAGGTCAGGCGCGTGCGGCGGAACCCGGCCAAATCCCACCAATTGAAATCCACGACAAACGGCACATCGATTTGCGCCGGGTGCGTGCCGACCAATCGCTCGCGCGCGTTACAGGAACCATCGCCGTCCGGGTCGTCCTTGGGGCCGGTGGCGAGGGAGCCAAGGTTCTCAGTTTCCCAGATATCGTCCAAACCATCGCGATCGCTGTCGGCGATTTGTGTTCCTCGGATCGTCAACGTGACGTTCTGCACAGCGCCCGTTGCGCCCGGGCCTTCATCTGACACAAACACGCGCCAGGTGCCCGCGCTGCTTTCGAAGAAATGATGCGTTGACCAATACGTCCAATCAACCGGCCCTGGCGAGGTGTCGAGGTTGAATGACTGAAGAACGCTGCGCGTGCCCTGCGGTGACACCAGCGTGATTCGCAGATCGCCGCGCCGCGTGTGATCGGTCTGAACGCGCACTCCGACGTACTCGCAACTCAATGTGCTGTTAACCTGGAAGGTTTTCTCGATGCCCTGCAATCGGATGCGTGCGCGGGCGGCGGAATTGGTTTGGAACAGCGCCTTCAACATTTCTCCTGAACTGTTGCCGATGAACACAGCGGGTATCTGCGACATGTCGGTGCCAGCCATCGCAGTCAGCAGGTCGCCCCCTTGAACGGGATTCACGTTGGTGGAGTAATTGTAAATCACGGCAAAAGCGGCGCCGGCCGCGGCTGCGTTGGCGATCTTCACGGAGAAATCAAAATCGCCGCGCAGGATCAATGCGGCCTTGTTCGTCAGGTTCACGGCAGGAATGCTCCCCGCGAGGCCGATGTCCACCAGCTCAAGCAAAGCCGTTGGTTCGTCGGCGTGGATTCCTAGGCTGGGCATTGCGCGGATTGAATTCAACGAAGCCGGAACGCCATCTCCCGAGATTTCAAGCCGCAGCTGGTCGTCAGGAACGGATAAAGGTTGATTGTCATTGAGAGAAACCGAAGCGAGCGCCGGACGGTTGTTCCATAATTGCGCCAATCGCACGGCCTGGCTTGCGTCGGGAATTCCGAAACCGGCGTTGTGACTGACCGCGAAGCCTGCCCCGTTGGTCTTCAAATCTCGATCGCTCCAATCGAAGTGCCGCGAGGAAAGCACGAGGATTTGCTGTACATCGCGATAACTGAGCTGCGGATTCACCGAAAGCGTCAATGCCGCGACTCCGGAGATCTGCGGCGCGGCCGCCGATGTGCCGCTGAACCCGCCGGGGCCACCCTGAAAATCGTAGTCCGAGAGATCCTTGTTCGGACAATTCGGATCCCAAAAACTGCAGAAAGACATCTGATTCGCGCCATCCGTTCCGAGCAGGTCCGTCGTGAAAAGCCCGGTTGAACCGCTCGTCGGATCGCCACTCGGCGCGCCGACCAGGATGCACGCGCCGGGTTCGCTGTAGCTCGCCACTTTTCCGTTCACGTTGATGGCTGCCACGGCGATCGTGTGCGGATTGTCAGCGTACGAATCATCGTCAGCACGCGCCGGGATCGTGCGATCATTTCCTCCTGAGCGGACGATCACGGTTCCCAATCCGCCGCGACCGAGCGTTGCGGCGCGTTCGATTCCCAGCATCTCCAGCAGCGTGGGACCAACCTGGCCGACGAAACCGTTTCCTCCGCCCCAGCTGTGATTCTGAATGCTGACGTTGCCTTCCGCATGTTGATACATATCGAACAGCTGCTCGTCGCTCGGCAGCATGCCGGCCGGGGTGAAAACGACCCAGCTGGCGAGCTTGGCGCGTGGTGCTACACCGACAGCGCGGAAGTCATTCAGACTCGCGGCGATCAATCCGGCAACTTCGGTTCCGTGCGCGCCCAGGGGGGAACGATCGATCGGCAGCGCGTTCGTCGATTCCAGGGCGAAGTTGCGATGCGGCACGTTGCTGACGGCGTTGAGCAACTCCTGATGATTGAGTTCAACTCCGGTATCCGCCACGGCGACGGTCACTCCCTCGCCCATGCTGAACGGCCACGCCGCGCGAATATTCAAATCCGGACCGACGGGAACGCCGTCGGTGCGATGTTCCAGATGCCATTGCGCGAGGTAGAACGAATCGGATGGCGGTGGTGCGTAGGGTCCGTGCAGATTCGCCTGACGGCGCAGCACCGGATAGCTGGCCTGCACACCGGCGGTTTGGGCAAGCCTTTGCGCTTGTTCGATGGCGGTGCGCGCGTCCGCAGCCTGAAGCACGAAGACGTTGGTGCTGATGCTGCGCGCAAGCATCAGCGGGCGGCCACGCAGGATCGCCGGAAGTTGATTGCTCGATTCCAGCTGGATCACCACACGGCTGCCAAATTGGACGAGGTTTGTGCTGCCCACGCGGCGCGCGTTGAGCCATTGCGCCGGCGCAGTGAGCGACGGGGCGGACGTGGTTGAACCTGGCGACGAATCCAGTTCGAACGTCTCCGCGTGCGGCATGCGGAATTGAAATTGACCTTCTGCCGCGAAGTTGGCCGACGGCGCGAGCGCGGCGAGCAGAATTGAAATCATCCCAGGCGTTGAAAGTTTCACTCGCCGAAACGATACCAAGGCAGAACCGCGCGGCAAAGAGAGTTTGCGTTCAACAATAAGAGTTTCCAAAGGCAGGGTGCTGGCTTAACGTGCAGCGATTCCGATATCTGATGGTTTCCAAAGTTCATATCCTGCACGTGGAAGACGATCCGAACGATGCCTTGCTCTTCCAGCATGCGTGCCAGAAGGCCGGAGTGGAATTCGAGTTGCGATCCGTCAACGACGGCGATCAGGCGATCGCCTACATGCGCGGTGCCGATGCGTTCGCTGATCGGGCGCTGCATCCATTTCCGCAATTGATCCTGCTCGATTTGAAGATGCCCCGGTTGAGCGGCTTCGATCTGCTCGCCTGGCTCCGGGGCGATGGTGGATTCAAGACCACACCGGTCATCATTCTCACCTCCTCCAATCACGAATCCGACATCAAGCGCGCCTATGAGTTGGGCGCGAATTCCTATCTGGTAAAGCCAGTGGGTTTTGACGCCCTGGTGGAAGTGGCTCGAACGATCCACGGTTACTGGCAACACATCAGCCCGCCGGGCGTGCGTTGATGGAAAGCCATCGGGGCGTTCAGCGGTTCAATCCCCGGGGGGCATCGCTGCCGCGGAAAAGTCACTTGACCCATCCGCCTCCTGCCTGAAACTTCTGGTCATGATCCCACATGGCGGCCCGCTTGCGAGCATTGCGCCTGACTGCCGGTTTCCGTCGGCGGGATCTTCAGTTCGTTGTCCTGCGCACTTCCACTCGTTCGTCTTACCAGTGAAAGCAGACAACAAAATAAATTATGAGTACAAATCACAATGACGGATACATGCTGATCTTCCGCAGCTCGGACTGGTACAAGGGGCTTTCACCGGAACAAATGCAGTCGGTTGCCGACAACTGGATGGCCTGGTTCAATCGCCTGAAAGAAGAAGGCAAATGCGTGGCGGGAAATCCGCTGGAGAACAGCGGCAAAATTGTTGCGGGAAAGAACCGCGTTGTTTCCGACGGCCCGTTTGCGGAATCCAAGGAAAGCATCGGCGGCTATTTTCTGCTGAAGGTCGCCTCCATGGACGAAGCGGTCGAAATCGCGAAGGAATGTCCCGGGCTGCCGCACGGCATCCGCGTGGAAGTCCGCGCGATCGCCGCGGAATGCCCGGCTGCTTTGGAAGCGCGCGAAGCACAGGTCGCGAGCGCCTGATCACACTGAAAGATTCAACCGAAGACGGGCGCATCCATTCTGCGGCCCGTCTCCATAACTCTGATTCAATATGCCTCTTTATGTTGATGGATTCGTTTTGCCGGTTCCGAAGAAGAATGTCGCCGCCTACGCGCGCATTGCGAAGAAGGCGAGCAAGATCTGGAAGGAACATGGCGCGCTGGAATATCGCGAATGCGTCGGTGACGACCTGAACATCCCAATGGGATTGCCGTTTCCGAAAGGAATCAAAAGCAAGCCGGATGAAACAATCGTGTTCGCCTACATCGTTTACAAGTCACGCGCGCATCGCGACAAAGTGAATGCCGCGGTCATGAAGGATCCGCGCATTCATGAGATGTGCGATCCAAAAGACACACCATTCGACTGCAAGCGCATGCTCTACGGTGGATTCAAAACCATCGTGGAAGCTTGATTCCCTTTGATACGCGGTGGTCCCGCTCGCGCCGCGAGCGGGACCACCTTTGCGTGAATTGACACCGCGCAAGCGGCAGGGCAGGTCTCTCCGAGCGCGCCGAGGTTTCAACCATGCAAGAGACGCGCGCAGCCACGCGCCGGCCCGCTTCACTGCCGCCGATTCGCCAGCAGCAGTTCCCGTTCGTTCCACCCGCCGCCCAGTGCTTTGATCAACTGGACCACAGCTTTCAGACGCTCGCCGTTGAGCTGATGATTCGTTCGTAACGTTTGCAGCGCGGCGCGATCGGCATCGATGACGTCCAGATACTCACTCAAGCCGGCGGTGAAGCTTTCCCTCGCGAGTTCGTGCGCGCGGCGGGCACTTTGCGCTGCGCGTTCCTGGGCGACAAATTGCTCCTCGAGATACCGGATTCCCGCCAGCGCGTTTTCCACTTCTCCAAACGCCATCAGCACCTGCTGCCGGTATTGCGCAACGGATTCGTCATACCGATCCTGCGCGCGGCGCAGATTCGCGAGATTGCGTCCGCCCGCAAAGATCGGCAGCGAAACGCTCGGGCCGATTGACCACACGCGGCTTTCCCAATTGAACAGGCTTTCGGCTTCCGCACTGAGAAATCCCCCGGAGCCGGTCAATCGAACTACCGGAAAAAATGCAGCCTTGGCCACGCCGATCCGGGAATTCTCAGCGGCGAGCTGACGTTCCGCTTGCGCCACATCCGGACGCCGTTCGAGCAATTGCGAGGGCAATCCCGCGGGCACGGCAGGCGGAGTGACGTTCCAGTCCGAGCCCGCTTCCGCCGCGGCGATCTTGAAGGTGGACGGCGATTCCCCAGCCAGGATGGCAAGGGCATTCTCCAGTTCTGCGCGGCGGCGCGCCAGCGCAGCGACTTCGCCCTGAACGGTGGAAAATTCCGTCTCCGCGCGCGCGACGTCCAGTTCCGTTCCGATGCCCGCGTCCAGGCGTCCGCGCACGATTCCCACCTGTTCGCGGCGCAGTTCCAAGCTGCGACGCAGCACACCGATCTCGGCATCGAGCGCGCGCAAGCTGAAGTAGTTTTGCGCCACATCCGCCTGCAACGTCAGCAGCACGTTCTGAAACGCCGCCTGGCTCGCCGCGGCATCGGCGCGCGCACCTTCGAACCCACGCCGTACCCGGCCCCACAGGTCGATTTCGTAACTCAAATCGAGCGGCGCGCTAAAGGTATTGGCGGTGATGGCGCCGAAGTCCGGTTCCTGATTGGGAGAAAAACGTTCCCGCCGAAAACTCGGATTGGCATCCAGCGTCGGAAAGAATTCACTTCGAGCAACCCGAGCGGTGGCGCGCGCCTGGTTCATCCGCGCGAACGCCGCCTTCAACTCCTGATTTGCCTTCAACGTCTTCGCCTGAAGTTCATTCAGCATCGTGTTGTTGAAGACCTTCCACCATTCGCCCTTCGGCAAATGGTCGAGCGGTTCGCCTTCCTTCCATTCGCCGAGTTCAGCGGCCTTGAATTGAGCGGGCGCTTCATTGGCGGGCCGTTCGTATTCCGGCCCCACCGACATGCAACCTGCCAGCAGCACCGGCAGCAACGCGCCGGGCAACCATCCGTTCACAAATAGATTTCGTTTCACAGTGAGTTCTTCGTTGAAATGCGTTGATTCAATCAAACGGCTGGCGTCGGCAGCGTTCCGGGCACATTCACCGGCTCGGACGCGGGCGCCTCGTCAATGACGGTTTTCTGATGGCGCGCCGCGATGAGTGAGTAGAACACCGGCACGACGAACAGCGTGAAGATGCTGCCGACAATCATGCCGGTCACGAGCACGATGCCGATGCTGTTGCGCGCTTCGGCGCCGGGGCCGGACACCAGCACGAGCGGGAAATGTCCGAACACCGTCGCCGCGCTGGTCATCAGCACCGGGCGCAACCGCGTCAGGCTTGCTTCGCGCAGTGCGTCCATCTTGTTCAAGCCGCGTTCCTGAAGCGTGTTGGCAAATTCCACGATCAAGATTCCATTCTTCGCGATCAGGCCGACGAGCGTGATGAGGCCGACCTGCGAATAGATGTTGATCGTCGTGAGATCGAGGAAGCTGAACACGAGCGCGCCGGAAATGGCCAGCGGCACGGAGCCTAGCAACACGATCAGCGGATCGCGGAAACTGCGGAACTGTGCCGCGAGCACCAGGTAAATCAGCACAACAGCAAATCCCAGCGTCACGGTGAGCGCCGAACCTTCGCGCCGAATCTGGCGCGATTCCCCCGCGTGATCGATCGCGACACGCGGGCCTTTCGCCGCATTCGCAGCGTCTTCCAGCACGCGCAAACCTTCTTCCTTGGTCACACCCGGCTGCACGCCACCGAAGATGCGGACAGCATTGCGCTGTTGAAACCGGTTCAACGAGCGCGGCGCAGTGCTGGTTTCAATGTGCGTGAAGGACGACACCGGAACGAGCTGTCCATCGCGAGCTTTCACCTTCAAATCGAGCAGCGGGCCAACCGTGGTGCGATCCTGATCGCCGATCTGCGGAATGACTTTATAGCTGCGATCGAAGTAATTGAACCGGTTCACATACGCGCCGCCCAGCACGGTGCCGAGTTCCTGGCCGGCCGTGGCGAGGTCCAGTCCAAGATCCGCGAGCCGTTCGCGATCCAGCACAACGCGCGCTTCCGGTTGATCGATCTTCAAGTCGGTATCGACGTAAAGGAACTTGCCGCTTTGCCAGCCGGCGCCGACGACGGTTTGCGCGAGTTCGAGCAGCTGCTCCACCGGCGCGTCGCTTTGCAGCACGAGTTCGACATCGTATTGGCCAGGCGTCGGCAGCGGCGGATCGAGCCGCGGAAACACGCGCAAACCGGGAATCTGCGAAACCGCGCCGAACACTTCGCCATACATGTCTTCCGTCGAGCGATCGCGGTCCTTCCAATACTTCGTCACCATTCCGCCGAAGCCGCCCCAATGCGCAGTGAGCGACCACATGAACTTCGCCTCGGGAAACGACTGCACGGCGCGCACGGCATCGAGCGATTGCGCGTGCGTGGCGGCGAGGGTTGAATCCGGCGCCGCTTCCATGAAGAAGCTGATGTGGCTCTGGTCTTCGACCGGCGCAAGTTCACGGCGCGAATTGGAATACAGCGGCCACGCGGCGACCATGACGAGCAGCGCCGCAATAACCACGGCCCAGCGCATGCCGAGTGCGACATCCAGGGCGCGGGCATAGACGCCGCGAACCCAATCGAATCCGCGATTCACCAGCGAAGTGAGTTTGCCTTCCTGGCCGTGCGGATGAACAAATCGCGAACTCATCACGGGCGAAAGCGTGATCGCCACAAAGCCGGACAGCACCACGGCCGCGGCCAGCGTGATCGCAAATTCGAGGAACAGCGTTCCCGTGAGCCCGCCTTGAAATCCGATCGGCGTGTAAACCGCGGCCAGCGTGATCGTCATGGCGATGATTGGCCCGAGCAATTCGCGCGCGCCAATGAGCGCGGCTTGAATGCGCGATTTGCCTTCGCGCACATGACGCTCAACGTTTTCCACCACGACAATCGCGTCATCCACGACCAAACCGACGGAGAGGACGATTGCGAGAATCGTCAGCAGGTTGAGGCTGAATCCGAAGAGAAGCATCACCACGACGGCGCCCAACAACGAAACCGGCATCGCAACCAGCGGCACAAGCGCAGTGCGGACGGAACCCATGAACAGGAACACCACCACGGCCACGATCAGCATCGTCTCGACCAGCGTCTTGCTGATCTCCTTCAGCGCGTCGCGCATGAACACGGTTGCGTCATAGGCCATCTCCATCTGGATGTCGGAAGGCAGCGTTGGGCGAATGCGCTCCATCTCTTCATGAAGGCGGTTCGCGACTTCAATTTCGTTCGAACCGGGCAGCGGCCAGACGCCGAGGTAAACCGCTTTCTGCTCGCCGTAGTTGGCGATCATCTCGGCTTCCTCCGCGCCGAGTTCGACATTGGCGACATCGGACAGGCGCACGATTGCGCCTTCGCGGTCCGTGACGATCAGATTCTGAAATTCTTCGACCGTGCGAAGGTCTGTATTTGCGAGCAGGTTGACCTGGACGAGATTTCCCTTCGTTTGCCCGACAGCGGCGAGATAATTGTTCCGCTGCAACGCCGCGTGAACGTCGCCGGGCGAAAGGTTGAAGGCGGACAAGCGGTCCGTGTCGATCCACACGCGCATCGCGATCGGCCGCGCGCCTTCAAAGCTGACGCGCTGCACGCCGGCGAGCGTCGAAAGCTGCGGCTGCAATGTGCGCGTGAGCCAGTCAGTGATCGCGGGCACGTCGCGTTGATTCGATGAGAAGCTGAGATAAAACGACGCGTAGGGACGGTCATTGCGCTGCACTTCCACGATCGGCGGTTCCGCTTCGGATGGCAGTTCGGAGCGAACCTGCTGCAATCGCGCTGTGATTTCGGCAAGCGCCGCTGTGCTGCTGTGATTCAACTTCAACCGCACCGTCACGACGCTGACACCGGCACGGCTGGTCGATTCAATATGGTCGACGCCGCTGATGGCCGAGACGACGCGTTCGATGGGCGTGGTGAGAAAGCCGCGGACCGTTTCGGCGCTGGCACCGGTGTAAACGGTCGTGATCAGCACCGACGAACTTTCGATGCTGGGATATTGCTGAACCGGCAGCGTGCTCAACGCGCGCCAGCCGACGAGCACGATAACCAGGTTGACCACCACGGCCAACACCGGGTGCTTGATGAACACATCTGTGATCGAGCGCATAGATTTCCCTTTCAATCCCGGCTTACTTCATTGCGACCGAATTGGTCTGCGCCGGCATCACCAGCGCATTGTCGCGCAGTTTGAATGAGCCGTGCGCTGCGATTTGTTCTCCCGCGGAAACGCCCGAAAGCAAGAGCACTTCGTCGCCGAGCACGGGCCCGGTTTTCACGTTGCGCACGTGCGCACGGGTGGCGCCTTTGTCGTCTGGCCTGACCACAAACACATGGTCGCCACTCGGACCTTTGCGCAAGGCGCTAACGGGAACACTGACGGCAAGCATCGAATCGCTGGCCGGAACGCGAACGCGAACCGAAGCGCCGGGTGCAGGAACCTGCTCCGAGTTCGCAACGCGAGCGCGTACGGTGACGCTGCGGCTGACGGGATTCACCCGCGAATCCAACGCGACGATTTCCGCAGCAACGACGGAACGATCTGCGCCTGTCAGAATCTCCACATTCTCGCTGGCCCGCAGTTGTTGGGCGACTGCTTGCGGAATCGCGAAATCCACGTGCGCCGAACTGTCCACGCCCTGAAGCGTGGTCAGCAACGTGCCTTCGTTGAGATACTGTCCCGGATGCACATCGCTGATGCCGACGCGGGCGCGAAAGGGCGCGACGATGGTCTTGCGCGCGATCACGGCTTTGATTCGCGCGATCTGCGCCTGGGCGACGTCGAGCTGCGCGCGGGCGCGATCCACTTCCATCTGCGACGTGGCGCGGCTTTGCATCGCGCGCTCGTATCGAGCAAGCATCGTTTTCGCGAGCGCGGCCTCGGCTTCCTGCGCCTTGAGTTCGGCCTCTTCCACCGAGACATCGAGCGCGACGAGCAGAGTTCCCTCTTCAACGATCTGTCCAGGCGCGAGCTTTACTTCGCGAATTGTGCCGGCCAGTTCATTGCGCAACGAAACAGAACGCAGGGCGACCACGGTTCCGATCGCGGTTGTCGTGCGGCGATGCTGTTTCTCCTTTGCGACCGCAATGGTGATGGCTTCCACCTGCTCGGGTTGCTGGCTGGCGGCGGCGTTGGATTTCTGGATGGCATCCACTTTCCAAGCTGCAAGTCCGCCTCCGAGAACGCCAAGCGAAAGCAGGAGGATGGCGGGAGCTACCCAGCTTTTACTGGCAGGTGGGCACGGACCAGCGTCTGATGGAGAGCCGGGAACCGGCGTTGCGGCTGGAGATGTCGGGGATGTTTTCTGAGCAGGCGTTTGCATATTGGGTTTGGGTATTCTGCATGCCGAAGTTGGGAGTGGGTTGTTTTCAGCGATCGGACATGCAGACTATAGTTGACTGGTTAGACAAGTTTTCTTGGAAAAAAATTTAAGCCGCGGCGCTTTGATTCTTCGCGCCCAGGATGTCGAGAATCCCGCGTTCCATTTCTTTGAGTGGAGCTAAATCGTCCTTGATGCGCGCCTGGGTGAGGACGCCTTCAACGTAGGTGTAAACCAGGCGCGACTTGCTGACGGCGTCCGGCGCGTGAATCAATTCAGCGGCATGAGCGTCGCGAATCGTGGTTTCAAAATAGCGGCGCGACTGGTCCATGATTTCCGTGACCGTCTTCCGCAGTTCCGTTTCGAGAGTGGAGATTTCCGCGCCGAGCGTGCAAAGCGGGCAACCCAGCACATGACCGTGCTTTTGCTTCAACTTCACCTGTTCCTGATACTCCATGTCGCAGTAGCAATGGATGCGTTCCATCGGCGCGCGCGATGGCGAAAAGATCGTGTCGAGGTGTTTCCGATACTCTTCCCATTCAGCGCGAATTGCCTCTTCCGCCAGGGCAGCTTTCGATTCGAAGAAGTGGTAAAAACTGCCCTTCTTCACCTTCGCGCATTCGCAGATGTGATCCACGGTCGTGCTGCCATATGAACCTGCCCAGATCAACTCTGTGAGGCTGTTCATCAATCTTTGTTTGGCATCACTGACTCGGCCCATAACGTCGGCAACTTTCCGCCTTGCTCAGCAAAGCGTGTCGCACGTTGCTCCAAGTTGACGAGTCAGTCAAGTATTCCGTTTCAAAATTTCCGTTCGTTCGCCCGCCGCGTCTTTACCCCGCGTTTTGTTCCTGAGTGACTGGCGGCGGATTTCAGTTTTGCGATGTCCAGCTTGACCATCTTCAGCATCGCCATCATGACGCGCTCGCTTTTCTCCGGATCGGCATCGCCGATCAATTCATCCAGAATGGCTGGCACCACTTGCCACGACACGCCGAACTTGTCTTTCAACCAGCCGCATTGAACAGGTCTTCCGCCCGCGGTGAGCTTCGTCCAATAGCGGTCCAGCTCGCGCTGCGTTCGACAATTCACCACAAATGAAACGGCGTCGGTGAATGGAAATTGCGGGCCCCCGTTCAGCGCGACGAATCGCTGGCCATCAAGCTCGAACTCGATGGTCATCACGGAGCCGGCGGGCCGGCCCGAAACACGCGCGCCCGATTCGCTATAGCGCAGTGTCCTCAGCACCTTCGAGCGCGGGAAGATCGCGGTGTAAAACTTCACCGCGTCTTCCGCTTGAGTGTCGAACCAAAGGAATGGAGTGATTCTTTGCATGTTTCGAGACCAATCATCTGTTCAAGGCTTCACGCGCTTGAACGTGGTGCTCTTGCCATCGACTTGCTTGCCCTCGATGTAAGAGTTGCAGCTGGTGGTGATGGTATCCGCGTCGTCGAATGTGATGCTCAAGGCGTGCATGTGGGATTCCTGGGATGGATTGATGCCGCAGCTCGAATCAAAATCGAACTTGATTGTCTTTGCGTCTGATGATTTCAGCAGCATCGCCGGCCGGTTTCTCATCACGCAGTAGTGCGTTATGGCGAGCTTGCCGCCCTGATCGTAATACATCGACACCATTTCGTTCGGCGTCCCGATGAAACAGCGTTCCTCAAGGACGCTGCCGTTCGCGAGCAACCGGTATTGGATGGTCATGTCGATCGGTCCCTGGCCCATATCGACTTTGCCGGCCCAGGTGCCGACAAGTGATTTCATGCGTTCGAATTCGGCTGAACCGGGTTTGGGTTGGGGGATTTCAGCGGCGGTCGAGGCGAGCGAAGAGCTCAATAACAAGGCGGCGCAGAGAGAAGTGAGTTTGGCTTTCATGATCATGCTTTTGTTTGAACGAGTGGTTTCATTGCTATGACGAACAGGCAAACGAGTTCAGGACAACCTTCCAGAATTATTCTTGTCCGGCCGGAACAACGTTGATCATCCAGCCGATGCCAAACCTGTCTTCCAGCATTCCAAAGCGCGGCGACCAGAAGGTTCTGGTGAGCGGCATCGTCACTTTGCCACCCTGCGCCAGCGCGTTGAAATAACGATCCGCTTCGGCTTCCGTTGCAACTGCGAGTGACAGCGAGAAGCCTTTGAACGCCTGCGCTTCGGTGCCGCATCCGTCCGACGCCATCACCACCGTATCGCCGATGCGGAAGCTGCAATGCATGATTTTGTTCTCGTGACCCGGCGGAATCACGCCTGGCGGCGGCGCTTCGGGGCTTTCCTTGAAGCGCATCAGCATCTCGAGTTTCGCGCCAAGTGCCTGGCGGTAGAACTCCACGGCCTCCTCCGTGTTGCTGTTGAAGAAGAGGTAGGTTTGGACGATGGGATTTCGATTCGTGCTCATGTTTTTGAATGTATTGATTTCGCTCCTATGACGAACGAGTCGGCTGGTTCAGGACAATGAGCTGAAACTTTTTCAGAAGTAAGGTTGCTGTCTCCATGGGTGAAAACCCACCCCGGCTGCCGGTGACTCGTTCGAATTCAAGCGGGAGATTCCCGACACAGATTTTGTGATGGCTGCGATCTGAAAGGGCTGGCCCCTTGCCGAAATGGATGTTTACAGGCAGCCGGGTCGGCCTAAGCTCGGGGTTCAAGGATTATGAAACTCATGCGCTATCACACCGGCTTTTCCTTGATGGTGCTTTTGGCACTCGCACAGCCGTCATCGGGGAAAGATGAAGTTCAACTTCATTTCAAAAAATCCAATACACAGGGCGAGATCGGATTGCATTCGCAGTTCAGCCTTCCGGTCAGCGCCATGTATCCGGAATACATCGTTCAGCAGAGCACAAATCTGGCGAACTGGACCGACGTCGTCGGACCGTTCGCGGGAGGTGTCGGTGTGTCAGACGAGTTTCTCCGCGTGTCGGTTCCGGCGATCGATCCCCAGACCTTCTATCGTGTGCTCGCGACTGTCAGACTTGCCTCCAGCGCGAGCGGACTTGGGGACGCGGTGTTTGGATATGGAACGGCGTTTGGTCAGCAAATTCGACAAATCGGGCAGCTGTCGTTGGAGGATTTCGTGGCCGGCTACCAGGTGACCAACCAATATCTGCCGCAGGTCACCTTCGATCCCACCACAGCTGAATACTGGAACCTCTTCAACATCGATCCCGCCGTTTGGAATGCCACCAACTCATGGCAGAACCGGCGGGTGTTCGATTTCCGGCTCAATCCTGCCGAGTTCGCGGTTTTTCACACGAATGGCTTTGTGGTCAGCCAGCGCCTTGAGCGCCGCAGTTTCGCGGATGTCTATTACGACATCTACACGGACGAGCTCCCTGTGTTCGTGACGACCGATTCCATTCTCCAAGCATGGCATCGATCCTTGATCCTGATGCTGGCGGAGATCGAGGAAACAGCGTTCCATCCGACCTTGTCCGATCTCCTTGCCTCCATGGCAGCGCAGGTTCCGGCGCTTTGGAGCGAGGCAGCGGGAACGCCTTTGACCAACGGAGTCCGTGATGCTGATTACTTCCTGGCGGTTGCGCGTTCGCTGGCCAGTGGGATCAACGAACCGGGTTCGCTCGGGCAATCGGCCCGGGTAAATGCGGCACTGGCGGCGATCAATCAACAGCAGGCGGCCAGCTTCGATTTGTTTGGCGAACCCCGCCTGATGGATTTTTCGCAATTCACCGTCCGCGGGCACTACGCGAACTCCGATTCGCTCGCTCGGTACTTTCGCGCAATGATGTGGTGTGGACTGGCCGATTTTCGTTACGCCGGGTTTTCGACCGGTGTGGCAGGAAACGGCACGAACTCCTTGCGGGAGCTTTCCGGGGCTGTGGCCATGGAACTGTTGCTGCGGCGCTCCGGTGCTTTCACGAACTGGTTTCAGTTCAATCGTACGTTGGAAATGCTCGTTGGTACGGCGGACTCGCTCGACTTTGCACAATTGAATGGATTGCTCGTCGCAGCGGGCATTGACGCTCCGGCGGACCTTCCGAATCTGCCCGCCCTGACCAATCTTCAAAACCAGCTGATGACCGGCCAGCTGGGAATGCAACAGGTGACGAGTGGCTACTACTACACGCCGTTCAGTGAGATTCAGGTCAAGCTGCCGCGTTCGTTCACCTTCATGGGACAACGCTTCACCATGGACAGCTGGACTTTCAGCAAATGCACCTTTGACAGCATCCTTTGGGATGAAGATGGAATTCCCGATTTCAGTGACAAGGTTCTGCGCCGCGTACCGAGCGCGCTCGACGTTGCCTTTGCGGTTTTGGGCAACAGCCAGGTTGTGCCTGAGATCGCCGCTCGCATCGCCCGGACGCTTGTTCCTGCGGACGGAAGGGCCTACTGGCGCGACGGCCGAAAGTATCAGCACAATCTTGCGGCGGTGCGCAATGTGATCGACAGCCAGAATTCCTCGGCCTGGACCAACTGCATTTACAATCACTGGCTCGCCTGTCTCCGGCTCCTTTCGGAACCCACGACCGGACCGCAGTATCCCGAGGTCATGCGGACGCGTTCTTGGGCGATGAAAACACTCAATACTCAGCTCGCATCATGGACGCATTTGCGTCATGCCACTGCGCTCTATGTGAAGGAATCCTACACGCCCATTGTCGTTTGCCTTTATCCAAAGGGCTACGTTGAGCCTCTGCCAGAGTTCTGGTCGAGAATCGGCCAGATGGCGCTCGCCACCAAAGCCGTTCTTGCAACCTTGCCGACGAATGGCGTCTTTCATTACACCCATTATACGAACGACATTTTCGGAGAACCGGTGCCGTACGATGTGGCGGTCTCCGGCGCCACAATGCATTCCAATCGTGTCGCGCTGATGGATCACTTCGTTTCGACCGTGAGCACGTTGCGTTCAATGTCGGAGAAGGAGCTCGCCGGAACAGCGTTCTCAGCTTCGGAGAATCTCTTTCTGCAGCAGTTGGTGGAGTTTTTCTACGACGGAACGCGTAACTACACGGGATGGTATCCGCATTTGTTCTATCAACCAGCCAGCGAATACGTGCCTCCCAACTACGCGACCAATTTGAAGGAAACCGGCGATGAGAAAGGCTCCGATTATTGGGACGCGTTGGTGACCACGGTTCACACGGATGCGCCCGATCCGCTGGTCGGCGATCCTGGCAGCATCCTGCACGAAGCGGTTGGCAACGTGCAGATGATGTTTGTGGCAGTCGATAACGGGCCGGGCGATCTCGCGGTGTATGCCGGCCCCGTCTTAAGTCACTACGAGTTTGAACTCGATCCGAACACTCGCTTGACGGATGCGCAATGGAAGACGCAGGTGACGAACAACCTCGTTCCACCCGCACCGGATTGGACCAAAAGCTACCTGGTGCCCAAGCCTTGAGCTGGCGGCTCCCGGCGATGGAAGCTCGCGCAAACTGGGACATTCAATCGGACGATTGAATGAGCTGGTTGGCCGATCGTTTCAATATTTGCTCAGCCCCCAGCGATCCGCCAGCCGCCTGGCTTCCGATGCGGTCAGTGAAATGACGGCGCCGTGTTTCGGCGAGGAGAAGTTCGTCGCCTTCATCGGGCCATCGTTGAAGTAACCGATCTTCGTGAAAGTCTTGAAATCCGTCGTTTCGCTGAAGCCCATGTTGTGCGGGTTCAGGCCGAAGACGTCATACATCAGCACCCACTTGTTCTCGCCATTGCGCTTCCAGATCGTCGGTGCTTCGCAGGCGACGCGCTCCGGGTCCACTTTCAGAGGATCAAAGACGTAGTCGCGATTGATCTTGTCGGAGATGGCTTGCTTGATTCCGCCGCCGCGCTCCTGCGCGACGTAGAACATGTGGAACTTGTTGCCAACCTTCGTGATGTCAGCGTCGAGAATCTGAACCTCCGGCCGCGGATACTTGAACAGTTCCTCGGGATAGGTTTCGAGCTTTGTGAATGCGTCGTCTGTGTAGCTGTAGTAGAGCTTCGTCCGTCCGTGACCGAGGCGCATCGTGAAATAGATCATCATCTTGCCCTTCTCAGAGTCGTAAACGGTTTGCGGTGCCCAGACGCAGCCGACATCTTCCAGGCCGGGGAACGCCTGATCCACGCGCAGGTTTGTGTGCGACCAGTCGATGAGATTGGTGGACTTCATCAAAACGAATGCGCGGTTGTTGCCCCAGTCATACTTCTCCGCCGGCCGCTGCCACTCGGTCGTGCGAAACCCTTCGCGCTTTCCGAAAATGTGCAGATCGGTCATCGCGAGATAGAACGCATTGTCTGGCCCGCGCGTGATGTGCGGATCGCGGATGCCCTTCTGTTCCGCGAGTTCCTCTCCCTTCATGATCGGCTTGCCGTTGTTCACATCGGTGAACGTGTAGCCATCGGAACTGAGCGCGAAATGCAGGCTGTGATTCGCATCGAGGAAATACACCAGGAGATACGCCGCGAGATCCTTTTCTTCCGGAACCTTCGCTGTTTGCACCGTGCCACATCCGCTGGTGAACAGAACGAGCGCCGCAAGCAACGTGAACAATGTCTTCATCATGCGCGCGCATCGTGCCACGGAAGGGGGTTGGGGGTGAAATAAATTGTGGCTCAACCCGACCACGGCGTTCCGCGTCGCTCAGCGCCTGTCTGGAAAATGGAGCGCGGCTGTGTCGGAGATCGGCCGCAGCACGTGAATGATTCAGAATCGCTG